>CAYMSC010000160.1:0-11911 GCA_964392805.1 uncultured Saprospiraceae bacterium | reverse complement strand
ATAGAAGTACACAATTAAGCTCAACCTTTTGGTTGGGCTTTTTTTTTGCTCTTTTTCTTACCAACTTTATCATTTCTTCCCCATTTACCCTATCCCTTGATTTTAGATTATAAATATTCTACCAGAATAAAAAGAACCTATTTTGATTTTAGTGGTCAATTGAGATTTGTCCTTTTAAATGGTGCCGTAGGTACTATTTAAAATTTAATTTTCAATTTCAAATTTTCAATTTTAAATCACCTTCGGCGGGAATTGGAGTTGAAGTTTAAAATGATCAACATTTCAAAATATCGATTCCGATTTGTATCGGAATTGGTTTCAAAAGGCTTTTAAGAGCCTAAAAATGGATAGAAAAAGGGATACTAAGATGTTTTTCCGTGCCGTAGATAATGCCATATGGCACAAATACAGGCACGCAACATGATTTTGAAACCGATGTCGCGTACCTACGGCACGAAAAAGTGTCATTTAGCGATGCAATATTATTGACTACCTATGTTTAGTCCCTACAGGACCTACCGTATTGCACACAAAGGGGCAATTGCTAGAAAATACTGCCATAGGTACCGAACATGGGTAACTCTTGGACGACATTACTACCTCCTAATCGTGCCGTAGGTACGAAACATGGGTTTGAACGCCATATTTTCTATCTACGATACAAATATTATTCGTTCCCATCTCTTTTTACTACCCATATTTGATACCTACGGCATCTTTTTTTTTGCCAACTGCCCAAATGTGTGCCGATTTGGAAATACTTGAAAGCTAGAATTAGAATTTCGTTTGTTTAAAAACCTAAGCCCTGAAGAAATATTATTTCTTTTTCATGGAGATGATTACCTACAATTATGCCTCATTAAATTCATATGAAAAAATAATCCAATAAAATATATTTTTAATTTAAAAAATATTTTAATAAGAAAATTCTCGTAAAAAATTATAAAATAAATAGATACACATTACTAAAATTTTAATGTTTTTTGAAATTATATATTTTTTAAATAAATTATTTTTTATATCTAAAATTAGCACGGTTGTTGGATTAACATCAGTATAATATTAATTATTACCTTATTCTTATCGACATTAGCCACACAAAAAAATCTACATTGTAGAGCTTACACTCTACAGAATTATTATAGTAGAAGTAGTATCTAAAAATCTTATCCTTAGAAAAAACATCAAATTTCATATTGGAATTTTAGCAGACTGGTTTTGTTATGTCATGTAGCAAGGTGTCTGCCAGATAAATACACTTACACAAATTATTTATTATTAATTATACTTTAACCGATTTATTTATCAAAAAATTTTCTCATGAACAAAATGAGTCTTACACTCTTGAAGAGGCTTACCCCTTTGGGGAATTCAGTCTTTCTCTTATTTTTCCTTCTCTTTTTTGGAAGCCTACAAAATTTAACTGCTCAAATCACGATAGCTTATGATAGCGAAGGTGGAAATACTTGTACGGTCGAGCAATTGACGGCTTGCAATGGCACAGTTACAGATAATAATAGCACTCAATTTACAGATGATGGCGCCAATGATGGCAGTTATGCTGATAGTAGAGTTAGATTAGATACCGTAGAATTTTGTCCTACCGATAAATGGCATTTCGTTAAGGTAGTTTTCAACCAATTCGATTTAGAAAATCCTTTAACGGGTACGGGTGATACTTTATTAGCCTTTCAAGGTAATAAAGCTGCGGTTCGTACTGGCTTAGCACCTGCTAGTAAAGCTACGGGTACAGGAGTTAGTAGTGCTTTTGGTGGCTGGATTTATGCAGATTGTGACCCTGCAAAAAATGCCTCTGGCTGTTTGACTTTTCTTTTGAAAACAGATGGAGATAATGCCAAAGGTGCCGGATGGAATGCTTGGATAGATTGTGAAGAGCGTAATATTGAAGTGGGACAGGTAACTATTCCTAGTGCTAGTCTGACCTGTGATGATAACCCTTGGGCGATAATTACTATTCCAGGACCAAGCGTTACTGGTTGTGACGGGGCTGCAATTGACGATTCCGTTTTTGTCAGAGTAATAAATCAGCAAGGTTTTGTTTGTATAGATGAATGTATTTCTGCCTCGGGCTTAGGTGGCCTTCCTACTATGGTAATGGATACGTTTTCTTTTGGAAGTTATTCTGTAACTTTCAAATTAAAATCGGATACAACAAAAACGAATTCACAAATTTTTTCTGTACAGGCACCTTCCCTTGTATGTAATGATAATATTAGGGTACCATTAGGTTCTGCTTGTGTATTTGCATTAACACCTGACGATATTTTGGAACAACCTTGTGATACGATTCAAGATACGATGTATTATAATATTACGATTACCTTAGGAGCAGGTAAAGATCAACAAATTCTAACAACAACTGGATTTGATTCTGATGCTAGGGTAGTTTATCCTGTCATTACAGCTGAAGATTTGAAGCAGGCAGGAATGACTGCATGTAATGCAGAGGCAACGGTAACCATAGAACGAATTTACTTTGGTCGTTTAGTAGATGCACTTGGAAATCCTACGCTTTCTATATGCAACAATGGACTTAGCGTTCAAAATTGTGAAACAGTCGTCAATTTGTCGGATCAATCAGCTCCTTTTATAAGTCTAACACCAGGGGTAGATACCCTAATTGCTTGTGATACCACAGGTTTGGCCCAAATTTTAGATGCCGAGGTTATTGATAATTGTGATGATGAATTGACTATTACTTTTACTGTTGAAATGCAAGAAACAGACCCTTGTTTTGCTGCTCAAGGTAGCCCAGATACGACTATGGCTACGGTTACTTTTACGGCAATAGATGTTTGTGGTAATGTAGGTTCTAAGATACAGAATTATACGATTATCCGACCAAATATAGTTGACCAACTTGTTAGAACAGCAGATATTATTATGGATTGCTCTGACGATATAAATAATATTTCGGAGGTACCTGGATTAGCGATAGGTATTTTTAAAGATGGTCAATTTACGGCTAGAGATACCCTTAGATTAAGTACAGAAAAATATGTATGTGGATATATTTTAACTAAACGAAACCAATTTCTTCCTCCCACAGATTGTGGGTCAAAGTCCTTTAGATTTTGGTCGATTTTAGATTGGTGTCGACCAGAACTAGCGCCAATACTCGTTGATACAACCTTTATTCAAATGGTTGATACGATTGCACCGATGTTTGTGCAAGAAACACTACCTACCCTTAATTTAGAATTAGGTCATTTTTCTTGTGAATTGGATATTACTAAAGTGACTCCACCAATTGCAACAGATAATTGTGATGAGAATCCTACTGTTCGATTAGATATGGTGTCTCGTATTGAAGATGGTCAATTGTGGACAATTACGGATCCTGCTTTGTTGACTCAACTAGATTGTGATTCTTTTGAACTAAAGTGGGTGGTAGAAGATGCGTGCCATGAGCAATTAATTAATGATACTTTAAAGCAAATTGTCATTATTCAAGATGTAACAGAACCAACAGCAACCTGTACAGACCAATTAAACATTGCTATTTCTCATGATCGGGGAGCTAGAATTCACGTTGATGATATAGAGGCCAATAGCTACGATGCTTGTGGTATTGCAACTAAAGAAATTAGAATCAAAGGAATAGAAGCTGACTGGGGATCATTTGTAAATATTACCTGTGAATATGTAAAGCTCGATTTACAAGTGGAAATGAGAGTGACGGATAACAAAGGGAATTTTAATATCTGTTGGGTAGATATAATCGTAGACGACAAAGTGGCACCTATTTGTGAGAACCTTCCACCTGTTACTAGAGAATGCACAGAATTTCACAACGGAGAATTAGGGGCCTCTACGGATGTGAATGGCGATAGAAAATTTGAAGAAGAAGAATGGAGGGACTTAACGCCGGAACTACAAGCGATTTACAACCAAAATTTTGGCACTTTCGTTTGCACCGATAACCTTGCAGGGGAAAACTGTGGTACTTTAGAAACTAGAGAACAGTATCAATTGATTGAATGGCCTTGTGGTGAAATAGATATTAAACGTAGACATCGTGCTAGTGATTGGACAGGTAATACATCAGATTATGTCTTCCAAGATATAACGATTGTTTCTAAAGCAGGATGGTCTTTTATTTTACCGAGTGATGCCGAATCAACTTGTAACACTATGCCGAATGCTACGACGGTTACTATCAATAACGGGCCTTGTGATTTATTAGGATTTGAAATAGAGGATAAAAGATTTGATATTACAGAAGATGCTTGTTTTAAAATTGAAAGAACTTACCACATTATCAACTGGTGTACTTATGTAGCAGGAGATGCTCCTGTTCAACTTGCTAGAGTAGAAGGGGAACACGGCTTCGCTACTGGTTTTGAAGTGAATTTTGAAGGCAATGAAAATATTGGATACTGGACTTATGTTCAAGTATTGAAAGTAAATGATAATGAAGGTCCTGTAGTGACCATTATTAATCCAGAACCATGTATTAACGGGGTTGAATTTGATGCAGAACCTTTTGGAGAAGAGGACCAAACGCCGGGCACAGCACCTTTTGAATGTGATGAAATTAAAAATTGGAGCGCGACTGCTGTCGATTGTTCTGAACCTAGTGCTATTACTTGGATAGGAAGATTATATAATGCGGAAACAGGTGAATTAGTACGAGAAGTTAACACAAGTACTATTTCTCATGTAGTAGGTAATAAAGAATCTTTTTTTGCTGAATTCTGGGCATCTGATGGTTGTGGAAATTCAAGTGGAGCAACAGGAGATACGATTCAGTTTTGGGATTGTAAGAACCCAACTCCTTACTTATTAAATGGAGTAGTGGTTGAAATCATGGAAACTGCCGCGATTCAAGTTTGGGCAACGGATATAGATCAAGGAACTTTTGATAATTGTACAGACCAATCAAACTTAGATATTAAAATATGGCATGCTATGCTTGGTGATGCACCTACTACCTTGTCTGGAGTACAAAATTTACCAAAAGTACTTGATTTTACTTGTGCTGAAGTTGGTATCCAAACCGTGGCACTCTATGTTATTGACGAAGAAGGTAATTTTGATTTTGCCATCACTTTTGTTGACGTTCAAGATAATAATGGCGTTTGTTTTGGTCTTGAACCAAATAGTGGTATGGTAGCTGGTCGAATTGTAGATACTAATGGAGATAACGTAGAGCTGGTTTCTGTGGCAATAAATGGTGCGGAGGAGAATACGATGACTACAGGAGCTGATGGGGAATTCCAGTTTAATTTACCTATGGGAGGAGATTATACTTTGACTCCTGAGAAAAATGTAAACCCATTAAATGGTGTTTCTACTTTTGACTTAGTTTTGATTAGTAAGCATATTTTGGGCATTTCTACTTTTGATTCTCCTTACAAATACATTGCTGCGGATGTTAACAAATCTGGGACAATTACCGCTTTTGATATGGTTCAATTAAGGCAATTGATTTTAAGTGTTAACAGTGAACTTCCAAATAATAAAAGTTGGAGATTTATAGAAAGTTCCTATAATTTCACTACTGAAAACCCTGCTAATGAACCTTTTAGCGAGTTTATGAATATCAACAATTTAGCGACTAATATAGCAAATATGGACTTCACGGCGGTTAAAGTTGGAGATATTAATGGCAATGCTGCTGCAAATAATTTAGTAAACGCACAGGCCCGTACGACTAGTAGCACTTTAAGGTTGACGACGACTGATTTCATAGTGAGAGCAGGACAAACGGTAATGGTTGATTTTTCCGCGAGTAATATTGGGGAAGTTGATGGCTACCAATTTACTTTACAAGCCAATGGTTATTTAGATTTAATAGAAGGTGTGGCCAAGCGCGTTAATTTTAATACACAAATGGCTTCAAGAGGTATTTTGACTACTTCTTGGAACGGTAAAGCAACTGCTAATGATTTATTGTTTAGTGTCAATTTTACCGCCAACAAAACAGGACTATTAAGTGAATTGATTAGCTTGAATTCGGATATCACAATTGCAGAAGCCTATGCTAATAATGGGGAATTGATGGATGTAAATATTAACTTCACAGAATCTACCTCAACACTAGAATTGAATCAAAATTCTCCAAATCCATTTAGTACAGAAACAACTATTGGATTTAATTTACCAACTGCTGGCGCTGCTACTTTAAGTGTAATGGATGTTCAGGGTAAATTATTGAAAACCATTACTGGCGATTATAATAAAGGCTATAATCAGGTTATTATTAATGCTAATGAATTAGCAACAACGGGTATTGTTTACTATCAGTTAATGTCGAATGGTGAAATTGTTGCGAAGAAGATGGTTATAGTTGAATAATAGTTACTAATACACTGAATACACTGAGAAAATTGATAAATAAATTGGGGAAGGGAACTTTCTACAGTTCCCTTCCAATCTTAAATTTAGAGACACTCTAAACACTAATTAAATAACCTACACTTCTTCCAAATACAAAAAATAAAGCTATTCTTTTAGTCAATTTTTTAAAGAATAGTCACGATTTAAGTATATAAAATTTTAACCGACAGTAAAAAAAATCAGACTTCTCGATACCTTCCGATTGGGTAATCGCTAATATAAGTCTGGAAAATGGTAAGTATATAAAACACTGTCTTTTTTAGAAATAGCTTTTTTCCTAGAAATGGTTGAACCATCTCTTAGAATAGTATGCCCCTTTCTATAGGTTATTATTTTACAGGTAAGAGTATTAATACATAAAAAATGTTTTTTATAAAAGATAGTTGGCCTACCTCAATCAATAGGTCAATACCCTTAACTTTTATCACTTTGTGCTTCTTTTTTATCTCGAATATTAATGCACAAGTAATTACGCCTTTTAGCAATACAATTGATACCTGCTCCACGGTTTTACTTGACAGTTGTAATGGAGAGGCTACCGCCGCAAGCCTAAGATGGACTGATGATGGCACAAATAATGGAAATTATCAAGATACTAGATTACGGAATGATACCATCGAAATTTGCCCTCAAGACCAATGGCATAGCGTAAAAGTAGTTTTTACAGATTTTGATTTAGATGAAGGAGATACTTTATTCGCTTTTGATGGTAATAAACAAGCCGTTAGAGAAAATTTAGCGCTCCTTAATCCTTTTGTCGACCCACTTATTATGAATAGAGCAAGATTAATTGGCATTGGTTCTGGTTCTGGAGTTGGTGTTTTTAATGCTTTTGGTGGATGGATTGATGCTAGTTGTAATCCTTGGGTTAATCCTTCTGGATGTTTAACTTTTATTTTAAGAACGGATGGTGATAACAATAAAGGCGCAGGCTGGGACGCATGGGTCGACTGTGCGGAAAGAGAAATTGAATTCAGTACCGAAACAGTTGCGGATTGTAGATTAAAATGTGAAGAAACTTTTGCCAGAAAAACAATTTTAGCACCCTTCGTATTCGCATGTGGCGATACCTTAGATTCTTTCCAAGATACCGTTAGGTTAGTCATTCAGAATCAATTTGGAAGAACTTGTGTTGATACCTGTCTATCTCGTCAAAATACGGCAATTTCCTCCTTCACGGGCGATTTTGGTATTGGACAATATGTGGTGGAATTTCAATTAAAATCTGATGCACAAAAATCCATTCAATCTATTTTCTCCGTACAAGCTCCTTCGTTGGTTTGTAATGATGATTTAAATGTACCGCTTGGTGCTGCATGTTTGACAGTATTAACACCTGATGATTTATTAGAACAACCTTGTGATACAGTTGCTGGTGCATTATATTTTAATATAACGATTACCTTGGGAACGGGTAAAGACCAAGTTGTTTTGAATACTACGGGACATGATAATTTAGGTAGAGTGACTTATCCTGTTATTACATTGGATGATATTAAAAATGCAGGCTTATCGGTTTGTGGTGGAACGGCGACGGCTAGGATAGAAAGAATTTATTATGGAGACAGAGATGGTGACGGGCTGCCCGATTTTCCAACAACCTTAGTATGTGATAATGGGATACAAGCTGTTTCCTGTGAAACCACTATTCGATTTAGTGACCAGACAGTACCTTGGATTGATATTGTTAATGCGCCCGATACATTGATTGCTTGTGATATGACTGGTTTAACAAATTTATTTGATGCTAGAGGTATTGATAATTGTGATACTGAAGTACCCGTTACGCTTTCTGTCGCTTTAGACGAAACAGACCCTTGTTTTAATACGAACGGAACGCCTAATACCACTAATGCAATAGTTACTTTTTCTGCGGTAGATGATTGTGGCAATATTGGAACGACAACTAGACAGGTTACACTTATTCGTCCAGACATACAGAACCCTATATTTGTAGCTAATACGCAGGAAGTATTGGCGGATTGCGCTTCCAATGCAGCTGAATTCACGCCTCCCGGTTTGAAAATTGGCGCTTGGATAAATAATCAATTTCAAGTAAGAGATACGCTTGCTTTAAGTACGACAGATTATGTCTGTGGTTATATCTTAATCAAAAGCGAGGAAAATATTCCTACTACGGATTGTGGAGCAAAAACATTCCTTTATTGGGATGCTATAGATTGGTGTGAACCAACAGCAGGACCAATTAGAATTGATACTACTTTCATTGAATTTATTGACACGATTGCACCGATGTTTGTAATAGGAGAAGGTATGCCAATTGAAATTGAATTAGATCACTTTTCTTGTACTTTTGATGCAGGAACGATTACACCACCAGCAGCTACGGATAATTGTGATGAGAACCCTGCGGTTAGATTAGATATGATTGTTCGTATCGAAAATGGGCAGACTTGGCCGATTACAGAAACTTCCACATGGGCGGAACTAGGTTGTGATTCTTTTGAATTCAAATGGGTCGTATCAGATATTTGTCATGAACAGCTATTAGAAGATACCTTAACGCAAATCGTGGTTGTTAAGGATGTAACAAAACCTTCTGCGGTTTGTGTGGATGAATTAAACGTATCTCTTGCTAACGATCAGGGCGCGCGAATAACGGTGGGAGAAATAGATGGAGGTAGCTTTGATGCTTGTGGTATCGTTTCAAAATTAATTAGAATCAAAGGTACAACCGATGAATTTGCCGAATTTGTAACGATTGGTTGTGAATTTGTTCATACGGATTTACAAATAGAATTAAAAGTTACGGATGGCAAAGGGAATTATAATATTTGCTGGTTAGATGTAGCAGTAGAAGATAGAATCAATCCTATCTGTGAACCATTACAAGATATTTTAGGAGACTGTGAGAAATATCCAAATGGAATTTTAGGAGAAAGTACAGATACGGATGAAAATTTAATGATGGCTGCTAGTGAATACGTGGCTTTAGAGGGGCCTTTATTAGCGTTCTATAACGAGCAATTTGGCAATCCTGTTACTTTAGGCGTTTGCGAAGATAATCTTAGCAATGCCAACTGTGGAGAATTGACTTTTGAACAACAATATCAATTAATTCAATTGCCTTGTGGAGAAGCAAATGCTAAACGCCGATACCGTGCGATTGATTGGACGGGCAATGTTTCTAATTGGGTTGTTCAGAATATTACGATTACGGCTAAACAAAATTGGACGATTACTTTTCCTGCTGATTGGGAAGGGCAATGTGGAGATATGGCCCCAGCCGAAGATATTACTATCGCAAATGGACCTTGTGACATTTTGGGTTTTGAAGTAACAGAAAGACAATTTGATAATCCAGGAGATGCTTGTTTTAAAATTGAACGAACTTATCACATCATCAATTGGTGTAAATATGTGGCAGGAGATGCGCCTGTAGAAATTGCAAGAGTAGAAGATGGTCGAGGCTTTGCCGAAGGCCTTATGATTACGAGCGAAGGCAATGAAAATAGTGGCTATTGGACTTATATTCAAGTATTAAAAGTACACGATGATGAAGCTCCCGTTGTAACAGTAATCAATCCTGATGGATGTCTTAATGCAGTAGATTTTGATGCTTTGCCATATGGGGAAGAAGATATTACACCTGGTGCTGCTCCATATGAGTGTGATGAAATTAAAACTTGGACCGCTATTGCGACGGATTGTTCCAGTAATATCAGTTGGGTTGGTAAATTATACAATGCGCACACAGGCGAATTGGTTGCTGAAACCAATTCCCCTGAAATAAGCCATGTTGTTACTAATGAGGCTTCCTTTTACGCAGAATTTTTTGCTAGTGATTACTGTGGTAATTCTGGCAGTGCAAGAGGTGAAAACCAAGAATTTTGGGATTGTAAAAAACCGATTCCTTATGTTTTAAATGGAATCGTGGTAGAATTATCGGCAGCTGGTACGGTTCAAGTTTGGGCATCTGACCTAGACCAAGCTAGTTTTGATAACTGTACAGACCAATCTGAATTAGATTTTAGAATTTGGGCGGAACATATGGGAGCGCAACCAACTAATTTATTAGGGGTTTTGAATCTAGGAAGAGAAACAACTTTCAATTGTTTCCAAGCTGGAAATAACCAGATAAATATTTATGTACTTGACAAATTAGGGAATTGGGATTTTGCGATAACTTCTGTGATTGTTCAAGATAATAGGAATGCTTGTGATAACTTAGAACCAACTTTTGATGGTATGGTAGCGGGTCAAATCACAAATCCTAGTGGAGAAACAGTTGAAGCAGTGAATATTAGTATCACAGGTGGTATGGAAGAAACAGTGACTACAGGGGCTGATGGAAGATATGTATTCCACGCACCAACTGGACAGGATTACACAGTAATACCTACCAAAGATATTGACCACTTAAATGGAGTATCTACTTTTGATTTAGTCTTAATTAGTAAGCATATTTTAGGGATTACTAGTTTTGATTCGCCCTATAAGTACATTGCTGCGGATGTTAATAAGTCGGGTACTATTACTGCTTTTGATATGGTACAATTACGTCAATTGATTTTGAATATTACTACGGAATTTCCTGCAAATGATAGTTGGAGATTTGTTGATGCTAAGCATGAATTTACAGCGCCTAATCCCGCTAATGAAGCTTTTGGCGAATTATACCATATTAATAACCACAATGAAGACATGGAAAATATGGATTTCATCGGGGTTAAAATTGGAGATGTTAATGGCAATGCCCAAGCGAATAGCTTATTGGGAGCGGAGTCTCGAAACACTGTTGGTACTTTGACCTTGACTACGGCTGACCGTATAGTAGAAATTGGAGAAACCGTAAGCCTTACTTTTGATGCACTTGATTTGGAACAAATTCAAGGCTACCAATTCACCTTAGATTTTGCAGGAACTAAAGCTGCTATCTTAGAAGGAACAGCAAAACTGACCAATTTCAACACAACATTAGCAGACAGAGGAAGCATTACTACTTCTTGGAATGGAGATGCGGGCGCTGACCAAGCATTATTTGGTTTAACATTTAAAGCAACTGCTGCTGGGCGATTAAGTGAAATTATGAGTATAAACTCTGCTATTACACCCGCAGAAGCCTATAATGCAGCAGGAGAATTAATGAATGTAGCATTAGCATTTACAAATTCAATCGCTACTGATTTTGAATTAGGGCAAAATTCCCCTAATCCTTTTAGTGGAGAAACAGTTATTGAATTTAATTTACCAACAACAGGAGTTGCAACCTTACAAATTATGGATGCACAAGGAAAAATAGTGAAAGCTATTCGTGCAGACTATCCTAAAGGATATAATACGATAACTTTAAAAGCCAATGAATTAGGCACAACAGGGGTATTGTACTACCAACTGTCTGCTGCTGATTTTGTGGCAACTAAGAAGATGATTATCATCGAATAAAGAGACAATCTTTTATACTAGAAAACTACACAAAAAATCGTTTTGGGCATCCAGTTTAACTGGATGCCTTTTTTGTTTTAAAAATAAGGTACTACGGTGAAAAGTGTGGGTGAATCAAAAATGGCACAACTCAGAGCGTTGT
>CAYMSC010000159.1:0-11918 GCA_964392805.1 uncultured Saprospiraceae bacterium | reverse complement strand
ATTTTCCACACGGATTGATTTTCCACACGGATTGATTTTCCACACGGATTTTTGATGCTAAACAATTCTACTTGTTAGCGCGAGGCTCTTGCCTCGTGTTAAATATTCCGCTGCCTCTGGCAGCCTTAGCTACAATCACCAAACCTGTCTCGCCGAAAGGGAACTTTAGTCAGGAGGCGGATTAATAAAGGGTTTATCCTATGCTATATTAGGTCTCCCCGTTGGACTAAACGGTCAATCATTCAGATAAACTTGTCGGAATATCTACCTTTAATGGCTGCAAATCAGGTGCTACCCAATTTGCTCTAGCGTCTACTGAAAAAAGTACTTTTTTACTATAAAACTTAAAAAATACATCTTGTTTGGCATAGCTTGAAGCTAAAAATCTATTTACCAGCTCATTGATTTTCAAATATTTATATTTATCCACATATGCACTGATTAGCCAAATCCAAAATAGCGTAATCGTTTCATGATAGCCGCCAGTTGGGGTATTATCAGTTCCTACTGCTACATTATAATTGATAATTCCAGCTCTTAGCAAACAGGTGGCTTCTGCTTTTGAATAGTGTCGAATATGCCACAACGCAACAACTAAGTGGGCTTGATGCGTCCACGCTTCCTTAGGTAAGGTTCGGTCTTGAAATTGTTGGAGGGTGCTTTCTATTTCTTCTATTTGCATATATACTTTTTTTTCCTTCAACAAATATCCTTAAAATTTCGTTTCAATTTACAAAAAAGTATATCTTTCGTTTTGGAGCAAAAAAAACTTTGAAACCATACACTTTTCTATAACGCCGTCTTTGGCGGCTAAAAACTGGAGTTTCAAAAAAAAACTAAAAACTCATGTCAAAAAAAATAAATTGGGGCATTATTGGTGCTGGAAAAATAGCAGGAAAATTTGCTACTGATTTGGCGACTTTACCCGACGCTAATCTATATGCCATTGCATCAAGAAGTGAAGAAAAAGCGGCAAATTTTGCCCAAACCTATGGTTTTCAAAAAGCTTTTGGCACCTATGAAGCTATGCTACAAGACCCTGCTGTTCAGGCGGTGTATATTGCTACGCCACATGTCTATCATTGTAAAAATACTTTGATGGCTTTGGATAATAAAAAGGCAGTGATTTGTGAAAAACCGTTTGCTATGAATACCAAAGAGGTGCAACAAATGTTGGCGAAAGCGAAAGCAACCGATACTTTTTTAATGGATGCCTTATGGACTTTATGCTTACCACATATCTTAAAGGCGAAGGAAATTGTGGATAGTGGACAGTTAGGAAAAATTGTTTCTGTCAAAGCAGATTTTGGATTCAATGCAGCTTTTAATCCAACTAGTAGATTATTTGATAGAGATTTAGGCGGCGGCTCACTTCTGGACATAGGTATTTATCCACTATTACTCTCTTTATTTTTCTTGGGGAAACCTCAAAAAGTTACTGCTGTCGCAAAAATGGGGGCAACAAAAATAGACGAAGAATGTGCTATTTTCCTTTCTTATGATACTGGACAAACTGCAAACTTACATTCCACCTTTTTGGCTCGAACGCCAACAGAAGCTTATATCTATTGTGAAAAAGGATTTATTCATATTCCTACACAATTCCATAAACCTGTTGAAGGTGTCCATATTTTAGCATATGAGGGCTTAAAAGAATCGACTATTCCATTTGATGTTCAATCAATTGGCTATAAATATGAAGCAGCAGAAATGATGCGTTGTTTGCAGGAAGGAAAGAAAGAAAGTGACTTAGTCCCCCACCAATTTAGTTTGGATTTGATGGAGTTATTAGACGAAGTTAGGGCGCAAATTGGATTGGTCTATCCTTTACATGATTAGATATCGTCAATTTTGAAATCGAAGATTCATAAGTGCAGCGCACTAATGATTGAATAATTACTTTTGGTAAGTACTCAATGAAGGCAGTTGGTAGTGCAGACTTTTAGTCTGTCGGGTTCAAAAGTCTTTAGACTTTTTACGCTTATGACTAAATAAGCCTAAAGACTTGTAAACCCGACAGACTAAACAGGCTGACCGTTAATACGTTTTTCGTAAACGCCAAATTTATTTGGCAGTTTCTAATTGCTGATAATTAAACTATTATATAGAGTCAGCCAAATAAATTTGGCGGCTACCTTATATTTACGGTCAGCCTGTAAAGTCTGCACTACCGATTACCTTAATAATAGCTCAGGCAGGAATGCCTAAGTTACGGTTGTTATCATAAAATGGCGTTCAGTTTCCCGCCCATTTCATCTAAACTCCCATCTAAAGTTTTATGCTTTTCTTCTAAGGAAGCAATTTGTTTTTCTTCGTTGGTTAGCATATCATCGAAAGAACCAAAATTAGCATCTATCCTATTTTTAATATGCTTGATATACGCATTTAATTTTTGTGTCACCTCCTCTTCTATTCTTAATCGACCCTTTGCGATTTCTGCACTAAAACCATTAATCACTTGTCGTCTTTTCAAACCAACGGACACCCCTGCAAATAAAAGCCCTATCGTAGATAAAATACCTCCCGTAATATCAAAAACCATCCCATTGGTAACGGTTGCTAAGATAATTCCTATCACAGCGATTCCTCCACCTGCTGCCATATTAGGCATTAAATTATCGCTATCTGGAAATAATTCTTGATTGGCAAAATTCTCGGAACGGCTTAAAAAATTCTTAAAAGCCGCTTGTAATTCTTTTAAAATATTACTTCTTTTTTCCGCTATTGCACTGAATATTTCGTGATTATTTTTTAAGATGGTTTGGCTATTTTGAATTTTTAAATCAATGATTTTAGCCATTTGTTGAATACTTTCTGCTAAGTCCACTACCCCATCGTTTAACTTCCCTTTTAGTGTTGTATTCAAATCCGTTTCAAAATCTTTTGTCAATTGGTCTAGCCAATCTTTAGCAGAGTCTCCGCTTCTAAATATCGACGAAAATTGACGCTTTACTAAACTACCGAAGGATAATCCACTTTTCAATTCATCTTCTGTTTTTCGAGTAATTTTATCATATCCGCCCAAAAGATTTTCTACTAAAGTGACCACTTGTTTTTTCGACTTAACTTCCTGTTCTTCCAGCGTATTTTTTATATCAAATCGAAATTCTTTGTCTGCTAAATTTTGTTCTTTCCTAAGTAAAACCCCTTTATAAATTCGCTCATTGATATTCTTAGAAGTCTTGATATTATTCTGCAATTTTAAAACGGGTGCTTTTCCACCTGTGATATTTTTAGCAATATATTCTCTAACGGGTAAAAAGCCACTTTCAACATGCTCTCCTTCTTGTTCTTGCTTCGCTGATACGGCAAAAACCGTAGGGTCCATAATGCCTTTTTTTGCCGCATAATCCTTCACGCCATTAATATTCACATTTAAATCAGCCGTGTTCATCAAATCTTTTTGCTGCAAGACAAAAACGATTTTTTTACGCCAATCTTCATGGATATAATTAAAGAAATCCCAAGCTGATTGCCGATAGGGGTTTTTTGCTTCAAACACAAAAACAATCATGTCAGATGCTGGGATAAATTTCTCTGTTATTTCTTGGTGATGCTCAATGATGGCATTCGTACCGGGCGTATCGACTATTGCAATTTCTTTTAGTATATCTAAAGGTTGATAAATCTTTTTTAGAAAATCGTTGACCGCAATAATTTCTTCTTCTTCGCCCCATAAAATTTGTTGAATGGTATCTGTCATCGGTTGGGGAGCTACTTTACAAATTTCTTTTCCTGTCCCTAGAAGGGCATTCACAAAGCTACTTTTCCCCGCTTTTACCTCTCCTACTATCACAAACATAAAGGGTTCATTAATCCGATTACGCAAATCACTCACCGTTTTTGCCAATTCTTCATGTCCAATTTGAACTGTTAAATCGTGTAGTTGTCTCACTAACTCATCAATCTTAACTCGATAGGTCTTTAAGGATTGATTGAATAATTTTTCCATCTTATGATGATTGTTTGATTGTTGAATTGTTTGATTGTCGTATTGCCCCGAATTTAATTCGGGATAAATTTGATTAGGGGTTTCGCAAAAAATAACCTACGCAGACAAGTTAGGAGGATAGGTCCCACGGATTTAGCCGATTAGACCGATTCACACGGATTTTCCATTTATCTTGTATTATCATTTTTGCGTAGAGGCTGCTCCGATGTGTCGGAGTTATTTTTTCATTTTCCCTTATTGTTGTTTTAGACGGTCACAAAAATAAGAAGTCATTATTCAATGATAGAATTTTCTAAAATACTCAGCGTCTCTGGTCCTTTACAAAAAATTAGGTCCAAGATACTTAAATTTGGTAAATATCCGTTTTTTTGCGCAAAAACCTGCTGATAAGGAATATTTTGGTAAGCTTTATCTAAGATACTTTCTCCGTTTTTGGGGCTTATTTGATTTCTAAAATCACTTATCCCATCATACGGCGCTGTCAAATAATTTTGAGATAATTGAATACTCGGCTTAAAGTCTAGCACAAAAAATAAGGCATTCAACACTTTTAAATTATGCTCAAATAAAAAAGTCGTTTTTTCTTGAAAAAGTGGTTGAATATCGTCTACGTAATATTCAAAAAATGGCGCATTCCCGTAAGCTGAACAAATAGCTGTCCATTGTTTCGTTTGCCAATTTTCCTCATAACTAATGCGCACTTCCCGAATAGATTGCTGTTGATTTTTACCCTTTTCTAAGGGAATAGATAAGCGCAATGGCCCATTGGCAGTCGCAATATGCGCTCGATTTCGATAGCTTCTTTTTACATAATTTTCATGTTGTTCCAAAATAAGACTCGGATGCAAAAAGAACTTGGAAAAGTACTGAATAGTAGGAAAATAATGTAGTTCTATTAATATCGGTACGCTTGTATTCATGCCGCAAAGATAGGTGGGTAAGCGGAAAAGACGGAAAATCAATCAAATTTTTTAATTTTATAATCTGCTAACAATCCCAATGGTCCATAATCCACAAATCTTCAAAAAGATTTTTTTGTCCTTCGTAGATGGATTTAATAGTGGAGATTAGTAATGATTTTCCAAAGCGGCGAGGTCTAGATAGGAAAAAGTATTTCCCTCTATTTAAAATACGATGAATCTGCTGAGTTTTATCAATATATTGATACCCATTTTCTCGAATTTCACTAAATGTTTGTATGCCTATTGGTAGTTTCACAACTTCAAAGATAGCAGTTTAGGAATTATTTAACAATGTTAGATTTAGCCATTAAAAAGAGCATATGCGGATTTTCCAAATTAACGCTAGAATTAAAATTTTAAAACCTCACTCTACTTCTTTGTCAAACTCCTATCCTATTCACCTTTCTAAATAGCCTCAAAATCCGTAGCCGTAGTCGTTTTTTCTTCTGAAATCAAATCCATTCGCTTATATTTCATAAACAAATTTATCGTTGCTAAAACATCTTTTTCACAATATTTGGTAATTCGCCTTAAATCATCTTCTTCCCAAAAAACACGACCTACTTCACTACCGTCGATATCGTCCTTTGGCGTTGGAAAACCAAAAACGGCGGCTAATAGACTTAAAGAAGTATAGTTTTTATAATCTCCAAATTTCCATAAGGTTAAGGTATCTAGGAAATGTTTTGTTTCCCAAGGTTTTTTGCCTGCTATATCCAAAGAATTCGGTAATGGCAATTGGTTGATTAACAACCTTCTACAAATGTAGGGCATATCAAATTCCTTGATATTGTGACCACAAAAATAGGACTTGGCTGGATTGTTATAATATTGTTCAACCAAGCCTGAGAATTCTTGTAGCAACTTTTTTTCGTCTCGGTCCGCAAAGGATTTTAGTCGAATATGCCAATCCCCCTTTTCTGAACTTTTGACCAAAAAACCGACGGAAATACACACTATCTTTCCAAACTCTGCAAAGATGCCCGCCTTGTCCGTATAAGCTAAGGCTGCTTCCTCCTCGGTAATTTCTTCATCATATTTTTTTAAAATACCTCGGCATTTAAGTTTCCAGAATTTTTTTAGATTTTCATCTAAGTCTTTGAAATCTTTGGTTGTGGAAACGCATTCTATATCTAAAAATAGAATACTTCCTAAATTTACATTATTCAGCATTTTTTGCTTTTTTAAGTAGTGGATAGTTTTCAGTCATAGTCTATGGAACTTTGAAAAAATAAAATTACCAATTTTGAAATATGAGCCCGTACGGGCGACCCGTTTACGGATGGAAAAGCTTTTTAATGAGTTGAAAACTTATGAAAAAGCTGCCCATTCTCTTCGAGGTTCATAAACAGCGTTTATTCAAAATTCTTCTGGTAAATTTATTTTTTCAATAATACTATGGAATAATGAAAAGCATAAATTGCAGATTTTCAAATGATTACTTTTTTATAATTGATTGATAATCAATTTAAAAAAGAAACAATGGTATTCTGATAGTTATCAGGAAAAAGCGCAATTTAATTTTTCATCAATATTATTAAGACAAACTGCAAATAATCCTCCAATGTAGTAATAAAATTTTCTTTCTGGGCAACTTAGGTGTGTGCTAATTAAAAAATGGGGTGTTTAAGGTTTTAGGAATGAATCCCTATATATTTATCAATATAAAAAAAGAGATAGGAAATAGGTGATTTTTTTTGAAGTGCGTCCCTTTCTATTAGAAGAAAATAGCAACCGAGTTGAACAAAAAATATCATTGATTTAATATTTGGGTTATGCTCCTTTTTGTTTGTCCAACTCGGGCTGTATCACAATCTCAGAACAAATATACAACTATTTTGATAATAAAACAAATAAAAACAATATTTTGATTATATTTTTTCATAAAAACCAATTTAAGACAATAATTAGTCTTTTCGATTCGCTAATATAACCTAACTTTGTCCTGCAATTTTTCAGCAAAAAAAATTAGTAGTTGATTATGTTATTAAATAACCTAATAGGTTGCCCCATTTTTTTAAAACAAATTCTTAAAAGGTTCCCCAATTAGAAGTAATGCAGATTGTTAATTCGCATTACCTATACTAGAAACGGGATAAATTTGTGAAAATTAATTTAGAAGTCAGACCGTCCCGATGAAAAATCGGGACGGTCTGACTTCTGACCTCTTTTCAAAATCACTTTTTTATCCCATTTGGAGTATATTTTAATTTCAAAACTTGTAAACTGCACAGATATAGATTAATATTTTTGGAAATTGGATAAAATGATATACACCAACAAATTTATTAATTCAATCTATTTAAATTAAACAAAAATGAGTAGTAGTAATTCAAAATCAAATTTATTCGCCATTGGGATGGTTGCTATTTTAGCATTGCTAGGTCTGAGCGGATACTTATTCTATGCCAATCAGGAACTTAAGCAAACGACTGAAAAAATGGCGCAAGACATTAATCAAAAAACCATCATCTATGATGAGTTAAATGATACTTATAATCAAGCGGTCTCTGAGTTGGATGAAATGAAAGGCAATAATGAGGAGCTAAACGCTTTGATTGAAAAGCAAAAAGATGAGTTAAAAGCTAAGAAAAATCAAATTAGTCGAATGCTTCGTACTAAAAATGATTTGGAAAAAGCGAAATCTGAAATGAGCGAAATGCGCCTTCAGTTAGACCAATATGTTGCAGAAGTCAATCAGTTAAAAGCAGACAACGAAGAATTGTTATCTCAAAATACAGATTTAGGCAACCAAAATAAATCACTTAAAGCAGACTTAACAGCTAAGTCAAGCCAAGCGGAGGAATTAGAAACGGTTCGTGCTCAATTGGTATCTGAAAAGAAAGATTTATCCGACCGAAATTCGATGCTGGACAAAAAGGTCAACATTGCTTCTGTGGTTAAAGTAGCAGATGTTTCAGCTACAGGCTGGAAAATTCGTAGGAATGGAAAAACAGCGAAGAAAAAATACGCTAAAAATGTAGACCGTTTGGAGCTATGTTTTAATACTTCTGAAAACTTAGTGACCGACCCTGGAGATGAACTTTTCCACATCCGCATCATTAACCCTTTAGGGGAAACCTTAGCTGTTGAAGAAATGGGTTCTGGGGTGATGATAGATGCATCTGATAAGGAACAAATCCGATATACCCAAGCACAAACGGTTGATTATCAAAATGAAAGTGCTCAAATCTGTATGAATTGGGAACCATCTACTGGTTTTGATAAAGGTTTGTATTCGGTTGAAGTTTATAATAAAGGATATATTGCTGGAAGAGGAGAGTTTAGATTGAAGTAGTCTTTGTATCGACGAGTTTATACCGATGAACCAAAGATAGGTTTCGTCAATACAAAAAAGCGCAAAGTCTTAGTGACTTTGCACTTTTTTGTTTTTTAAATCAAGGTAGTAGACCTAACCAACCAAACTTTTTAACAGTTTCACACATCGCTCTATTTCCTCTAAATTCATAGAAGCAAACCTACTTTATCTCCTTTTTTTACCGCAGCAGCAGCAGCTAAACTAATCGCCATCACCGTCCCTTTGGTTATCAAAATATTATCTGGGCTAATATTTAAGCCTCTTGTTTCATTCAGCATTTTAGTCAACTGCTTGCGCAATTCCAAGTTGCCCTAGCCATCTTTATAATTCAATGCTCGTTCAAATGCCAACTGCCTTAAATTCCGAGCATATCCCCTTGCCAATTCGTCTATTGGTGCCAATCTTACATCAGGCAAGCCATCATCAAAACCTATTTTAGTAGTATAAGCTTTCGGCTTTTTTAAGGCTGGAAAATCATAGAATTTAAAACTATTTTCGGATAAGGTTTTAGATAGGTCTTTTCTGTTGGACCAATTGTTTGGCTGAACAATAGGAAAAGTATTGACTACAAAAGTTCCTTTTTTTGGTAAAATATTGACCCATCCCAAGGCTTCTAGTTCTTCTATTGCCTTCGTGACGGTATTTCTATTCAGTCCTAATAGTTGGGCAAAATTTCTACTACTTGGCAACTTCGCACCTGCGGATAGTTGTCCATTTTGTATTAATTTCACCAATTCATTGGTCAATTGTAGAAATATTGGCGTGGCCGCTGACCGATTTATATTTAAGAGGTTTTGGTATGGAAGCATTTTTTTAAATGGTAAATTTTAAATCTATTGTCCCAAAAACTTAGGTGCTTTTCGATACTTCGTGCCTTGTTCATAAGCATATACTATTTCCAATAGAACTGGCTCACTCCAAGCCCTACCGAAAAAGGAAAGTCCTACTGGCAATTTGCCTACAAATCCCATTGGCAAAGTTATATTCGGATAACCAGACATTGCCGCAGGAGAGGAACTACCAATATGAAATTTATCTCCATTCTCATGGTCTGTTTTCCAAGCAGGAGAACCTGTTGGAGCAATAATTGCATGCAATTGATGTTCGTCCATAACTCGGTCGATGCCTTGCTTCTGGCTTAATTGCGCCATCATTGCTAAAGCGACTTTATACTCCTCGCTTTCCAAATCAGCTTTAGCTTGTGCCATTTCTAAATATTCTTGTTGATAAAAATCTAATTCTATCGAATCTTGCTGATTATAAGCAATAAGAGCTTGTAAGTTTTTGATAGGTGCATTAGGTCCTAAACTAGCAAAATAACTATTCAGTCCATCTTTATACTCAAACAACATGACTTCAAAAGAAGCTTTTCGAGCTTCGGGTGCATAGATTTCTTCAATTTCAATAATCTCAACGCCTTGGCTCTTTAAGTATTCCACCGCTCTGTTGGTTAAACTATCCACCATTTCTATTTTTCCAAACGGCTTTTTATACAAACCGATTCGTTTTCCCTTTAAACCATCTGCTTTTAAAAACTGGGTGTAGTCTTGATACGATTTACCCACACTGGCTGCTGTTTTACTATCTTTTTTATCTACCCCCACCATTGTTCCCAAACAAATCGCCGCATCTCTCACCGTTCGAGCCATTGGACCAGGCGTATCTTGAGTAAATGAAATTGGAATTATCCCTGTTCGACTCAATAAACCAACTGTTGGTTTGATGCCCACAATGCCGTTGGCAGAGGATGGGCAAACAATCGACCCGTTGGTCTCCGTTCCTATCGCCAACATCGTCAAATTGGCAGACACCGATACGCCCGACCCCGAACTAGACCCACAAGGATTCCGGTCGATGAGGTAAGGATTATGCGTCTGTCCACCTACTCCACTCCATCCGCTACTGGATTTTTGCCCTCTAAAATTTGCCCATTCACTTAAATTGGCTTTGCCTAAAATAATTGCTCCTGCTTCTCGTAATTTTGCCGCTACCCAACTATCTGTTAATGGTTTTGACCCTTTCAATGCTCTCGACCCTGCGGTTGTTTCCATCTTGTCATGCGTATCTAAATTGTCTTTAAGCAAAATCGGAATTCCGTGCATAGGGCCTCTTAATTTCCCTGCCTGCCATTCCACATCTAAAGCAGCAGCAATCGCCAAAGCATCAGGATTAATTTGGATGACTGCATTTAACCTAGGTCCACTATCATCAATCGCTGCTATTCTATCCAAATAAGCTTGGGTCAATTGAGTGGCGGTTAAATCGCCGCTTTTAAAAGCTGTATGCACTTGATCTATCGTCCATTCTTCGTATTTAAAAATATCGGTTTTATTATTTGAAGATGACTGCTCTATTTTGGCAGGAAGTTGGCATGCCAATATAAAGCAGGTATTCAAAAATAAGGCGATAAAATAAAGTGTGTTTTTCATAATTTTAGTTTAAAAAATTTACGGTGAATTTACCTACATTTGGGCATAATTAGGATTTTTTTCCAATATTTCATTATTAAAATCTGATAGCTCACTAATATTGACATGAAAGTAGTAAAAGGTTTGCTCTTATTATTAAATATAGTTCTCTTATTGTTGACTTTGGGGGCTTATTTAGCACCTTCAATTCCGCCTAAAGGGATGGGGTTATTACCTGCTTTGGGCTTAGTTTTTCCTGCATTAATAGTTGGAAATATATTTTTTGTAATCGCTTGGTTACGCTTAAATTCAAAATGGGCATTAGGTTCTAGTTTAATTTTATTATTAGGTCTATTTTTTGCGCCAAGCACGCTAAATTTCTTGCAATCTTCTGCTCCAAGTCGTCAGCAAAATCCAATACAGATAGGCACTTATAATATGCAATTTTCTAAACCCATTGCCTTTTTATCTGGCACAGCACAAGAACAAAAAGAAAAAGATTTTGAGTTGTTCTTAAAAAAAATAGACTACTTAGACATTTTAGGGGTACAGGAATGTGGTTGGCGCACGAAGGAACATATAGCGGCATCTATGACTTTTCCTCATCAATTTTTCTTACCAAATATTTACACAGGCATCTATTCCAAACACCCCATTGTGAATAAAGGTTATGTAGATTTTGGAAAACAGATAAATAAATGTCTTTGGGCAGATATTGCAATCGGAGTTGATACGATTCGTTTTTATACGATGCACCTTGCCCCTAATCGACACGATGGAATTGTTCCGCTTGTGCTAAACCAAGAAAAAAGAGAGCAAGTCGATATTTGGAAATTAATAGGTATGGTAAAATACTTTGAAATTTTTACTAATAAACGAGCTATTGAAGCGACTACCATGCGGCAGCATCAACGAGCAAGTCCCTATCCTTGTATCCTCACAGGAGATTTTAATGACCCACCTCAGACTTATACTTATAGGGTAGCGAGTGAAGGATTAAAAGATACTTTTTTGGAAAGTGGTTTTGGTATTGGTGGAACGCATGGCAGTGCTGTACCAGGACTTAGAATTGATTATATTTTAGTAAACCAAGGTTTTATGGTTTTTAATCACAAGGTTTACGATGCTCCTTTTTCAGACCATTATTTGGTGCAGGCTACCTTAGAGTATAAGTAAAACGGATTGTTAATCCATCTAAACTATATTCCAAACGGGATAAAAAAGTGATTTTGAAAAGAGGTCAGAAGTCAGACCGAAAAATTACATTTTTCTGTCAG
>CAYMSC010000158.1:0-11961 GCA_964392805.1 uncultured Saprospiraceae bacterium | reverse complement strand
GGTGATGAGGTTTATAAGGTTTATAAGGTGATGAGGTTTATAAGGTTTATAAGGTGATGAGGTTTATAAGGTGATGAGGTTTATAAGGTGATGAGGTTAGGGTCATCCTAGTGAATTGTAATTCATTGAAAATACTAGCTTTAAAAGCAATTAAGATGGTGCTTTTACCTCAAAACAGGCACTTTAAGTCCCTTTTTGAGGAATTGGTATTTTTCATCTGTAAGAAGACTGAAAATTTACTTTTATAGATTCAGGATAAACCAAACATCTGTTGACTTTTTGCCTAAAAGGTTTGATTTATCAATATTTTTTTGGTTTGCTTCTTGAAAATCAATTCACATGGTGTACCCTAACGAGAGGTATACCTCATTACCTTATCAACCTCATTACCTTATCAACCTCATAAACCCTACCCTTTATACAACCCACTAGCTGCAATATATTCAAAAACCTCCTCTACGACTAGATAACGAATAGATTGTCCATTCTTAATCGCTTTTCGAATATAACTAGCAGAAATATCCATCAATGGTGCTTCAAACAAAGACACCTGCTCATGAGTCGCCAAATCACCTAATTCATATTTTGGTCGACTGTAAACATATATTTGATGGTTTTTCAAAATCACCTCATAGTTCTTCCATTTATGGAAAGTCCCCAAATTATCGCCACCCATAATTAATACAAATTCTTTGGCAGGAAATTTTTCTTTCAAATAAGTTAAAGTATCTATCGTATAGGATGGCTTAGGCAAATCAAATTCAATATTAGATGCCTTGAGTTTAGGATTATCACCAATCGCCAAACGTACAAGATGCAGACGGTCATAGTCTTTTGCCAACGATTGTTTCTGCTTAAAAGGATTTTGTGGCGAAACAACTAACCAAACTTCTTTTAAATCCGTATAACCAGCCATATAGTTAGCAATAATTAAATGGCCAACATGAATAGGGTTAAAAGAACCAAAAAATAAACCTATTTTCATTTTAAAACGCTTCAACGTAATTAAGAAATTATAAAAATAAACGTAAATAATTAGTCGGGACAATCAAAAATCAGCTATTTAGCTTATTTTCGTCGCTGTACTTAATACACTTAAAATACTATATCTTTACTTTGCTCAAAAGCAAAGTAACAATAAATCTGATTTAATCATGGCAAAAATTTTAGTAACAGGTGGCTGCGGCTATATCGGAAGTCACACATTGGTTGATTTAATAGACAACGGGTTTGAGGTCGTATCAGCAGACAATTTTAATAACGCACACCCTTCTGTACTTGATGGAATTGAAAAAATCACCCAAAAGCGCGTAAAAAATTATCCTATCAATCTTTGTGATTTAGCGGCTACTCGCCAAATATTTATAGATAACCCAGATATCAAAGGGGTCATTCATTTTGCGGCATTAAAGGCAGTAGGAGAGTCTGTAGAAAAACCTTTATTATATTTCCAGAACAATTTAGGTAGCTTATTAAATGTGTTGACGTGTATGGAGGAATTTGAAGTAAAGAATTTAATCTTTTCTTCTTCTTGTTCCACTTATGGCAATGCCGATGAATTACCTGTTACAGAAAATACGCCATTTAAAGAGGCAGAAAGTCCCTATGCTAGAACAAAGCAAATGGGAGAGCATATTTTAGGAGATTTTGCTAAAAAATACACTTCTTATAATTGTATTTCTCTTCGCTATTTTAATCCTGCTGGTGCCCACGAAAGTGCCATTATTGGAGAATCGCCTACCAACAATGCCAGTAACTTAGTACCCGTAGTTACTGGAACTGCCATTGGGAAAAGAGAAAAAATCACAGTCTTTGGAACAGACTATGACACTAGAGATGGTAGCTGTATTCGAGATTATATTCATGTGATGGACTTAGCCAATGCACATACCAAAGCAATGCAATTTGTGTTAGATGGTAGAAATGAAAAAAATTCGGAAGTATTTAATTTAGGTATTGGAGCTGGCGTTTCTGTCCTAGAAGCTATTGCCGCTTTTGAGAAGGTCAATAAGGTGAAATTAAACTATGAATTAGGACCAAGAAGGGCAGGAGATGTTGTGGCTATTTACGCTAATTTTGAAAAAGCTGCTCAATTATTGGGCTGGCAACCAACAAGAAATATAGAGGATATTATGCGAACTGCTTGGGAATGGGAAAAAGTGAGAAATAAAGTGGCTGCCTCCTAAGTATACTAGTGTTTATTCTAAAAATTTTCGTATGCAAGAGCTTCCAAAACTCCAAGTTCTGGAAGCTCTAAACGATTTGGAATAAAGTCTACTGTATACTAAGTCTTAAAAATAATAATTCTTCCCTGAAGATTATGTACGCAAAATAAAAAAGCCGTCTAGCAAAATGTTAGACGGCTTTTTTATGAGTATAAGCTCCATTTAATTTTATCAGTTATCTATAAAAAAGTGGTTGCTGTAACAAAGCGAGATAAGAGCTTGATAATTACCCGAAGGTTAATAAATAATGCTAAGTACAACAACCACTCTGGTCAATGCAGTATATAAAAAGTGGTATTCTTTAATACTACTTTCTGTTAATTAACTGCAAAATAAGGGATTAAAAAATAGGAGGAAATAGGTAAATCTTAGATGCTAGAAGTTTAACCACTCAAAAAGCATTTTAAACAAAACGTTAAGACCTTAAATTACTTTAACACTGATAATCAATTAGTTATAATCTAAAAAAAGAAAGAAAATAAATTTTATTAAAAATTTTAATAGTGTGTTAAGACTCGACAAAAAATAAATTTCGTGTTTTTTAAATGGATTTTTTTTTCAAATGGGTTGAAAACCTATTTGAAAAAGATTCAATTAAAAAACTAAACACGAAATTTATTTTTTGTCTATAGTAAGAAAAGCTAAAGTCCCATTTTTGCCGTATTTTTGAAATAATTATGAAAAAGAAGTTATCTACAACAGATAAAACGACTCCTAAGGTGATTGCTGGCGTAAAAGCCCCTACCGCACTAAACCCTCATTTAAAAAATATCTTAGCCAAAAAGAAAAAACTACGGGGCAATGCGGATGATTATTTTCAAGGCATCCGAAAAAGCGATAAAGTAATCTTGTCTCAAGCCATTACGATTGTAGAAAGCACTAAACTAGCCGACCAAAAATTGGCAGAAATCATTATTGAAAAATGTTTACCTTTTTCAAATCAGTCTATTCGGATAGGTATTACAGGTACACCAGGGGTCGGAAAAAGCACCTTCATAGAATCTTTTGGCAATCATCTATTAACTAAAAATAAAAAAATAGCGGTCTTAGCAGTAGACCCATCTAGCCAAATTAGTGGTGGAAGTATTTTAGGGGATAAAACCCGAATGGAAAAATTAGCCAGTCAAGCAAATGTTTTTGTTCGCCCATCTCCCGCTAAATCTTCCTTAGGTGGTGTCGCTAGAAAAACCAGAGAAACGATGATATTATGTGAAGCCGCTGGATTTGATACCATACTAGTAGAAACCGTTGGAGTCGGGCAATCAGAAACGCTTGTTCACTCAATGGTTGATTTTTTTCTACTTTTATTACTACCCGGTTCTGGTGATGAATTACAAGGTATCAAAAGAGGCATTGTAGAAATGGCTGATTTAGTTTTAATCAATAAAGCAGATGGAGACCGCCTAAGGTTAGCCAAAAAAACTAGAATAGATTATAAAAATGCGCTTCATCTTTTCCCTCCTAAAGAGAGTCAATGGATTGCGCAAGCACTAACTTGTTCTGCTCTAAGCAATGAGGGTATTGAAAAAGTAGCCTTACAAATTAATAAATATATTGAGCAAACAAAAGGCAATCAGTACTTTGAAAATAATCGAAAACAACAAGCAAAATATTGGTTAATGGCCTCTATTAATCAAGGTTTGCAAAGTACCTTTTATAATAATGAATCTATCAAAACAGCATTAACAGCTATCGAAAAAGCCGTTTTAAATAATGAATTATCGCCCTTTCAAGGGGCAGAGCGTTTATTAAAGTTATTCACAGAATAAAAAGGTAAAGGTGAGACCCAAGTGCTTAGCAAGGTAACAGGTTTGTCCTTTGTCCCCTTAAATCCCTACCTTTATACCCTATCAAGTTAATTTAATGATTACTCAAAAAATAAGCCCGCTAATCGTTTTCGTTTTTATTATATTCCTACTCAATTGTAGCAATGAACCTAGCGTGCAAAATAACGAAGTATTACCAAACACTCCTGAAACAGTCAGCAAGCAGTGGCAATTCTATTTGGATAATAATGAAATCGAAAAAATGACAGCATTAAGTACGCCAGCCACCAAAGAATGGTTAACGGAAAACAAAGACATCTTACTAACTGTCAACCAAGTTGACAAAACAGTATTTGTGAAAATGAATTGTCAAACCGAAGAAAATAAAGCAACTTGCACTTATACTATTAAAGAAGATGGAGAACTAATAGAAGATATTTTTTTGCTAAAAAAAATAGGTGGTCAATGGTTGGTTGATATTGAAGAGGATACAGATACCCCCCTTTTAGAAGAACAAATTTTTAAAGAAATGAAGCGAGAATTGAAGTTGGATTAAGGTAGCAGTTGGTGATTCTATAACAAAAAAATGGTTGTGAGCGCAACTAATAAATGGTTTAAGCTTTAAATCCTATTGAATCTCATTAATTATAATGGCATAGTATTTTACTGTGCCAATTTTGAAAAGAAAGCTTCAATTACCTGATTCGAAAAGAACAAAAAATGGTTAAACAAAAGTTTAAAATCAGAAAAATTAAGTTCAATAAAATTTGACCTTCGAGGAATAGAAATTAAAATATTATCAAAGAAATTGAAATCAAAAGAAATTACAATAAGTAACAATATGACAAGCCAAAACCTAATTTATCAATTTTTTGTCTTCCTATTTTTAATAACTTCTTATGGCTGTCAGCAGAAAATCGCCAAGGAGCGGCTAAATGTATCCTCAGAAATTGAATCAGTAAAAACATCAAAAGAAATAATTAAAGAAAGTAACACCATAGAGAAATCCGCAGTTATTTATAGGTCGAATGATATGGGGTTAACTTGGTCTTCCTTTGCTAATGGAATACCAAAAGAAGCAACATTAAGCGGTATTAAACAATTTGCCAATAAAATTTATGTAAGCACCGATTATCATGGCGTTTTTGTTGCTTCAAATGGTCAAGATAATTGGACTGCTCTAAATTTTCAACAACTAAATAATTTAGATATTAATTGCATTGAAGTTGGGAAACATAAATTAATTATAGGTACTTTAAGAAATGGAATATTTGTCTCAAATAATGATGGATTAAGTTGGGAATCATCGAAAAAAAATATTGAAAATTCACCTATTAGAGCATTTATTAAGACCACAAAAAAACTATACGCAGGAACGGATTCAGGTATTTTTGAATCGCTTGATATGGGAGATACTTGGTCACATGCCTTTGGACAAATGCAAATTCTTGGTTTTACCTCGTTGAACGATAAAATTTATGCGGCTACACAAAATGGAGTACTTGTTTGTAGTGGTAATAGTTCAAGTTGGAAATCGATTTACGAAGGGGATGCCTTGCACGATATAGGTAATGATGGTCAATACATTTACGCAATGACTATTGGCCAACAATTACTAAAAACACAAAATGATGGCGCATTATGGGAAAATGCCCAAAGTGGAATAATTCGACCTCCAAATTATTATACCAATGAATTACAACATATTGGAAACAATATTTTTTCAGCTCAATGGATAGGAATTTACCATTCCTCTAATAATGGAAATAGTTGGAGCCTACTTAATGGTTTACCTGATTCTACCGCATTTTCAACACTTGAAATAACTGATTTTGGAATCATTGCAGGCATATCCATCAGATAAAAAAGGGAGAAAATCCCAAACCCCTTATTTTAGCCGTCGTAGGCGGCGTTTTCAAAAAGTGTACGGTAGAGAATAAATTTTATAGCTTCCGATAAAAAATATAAGCATCCACATAACCTTCTTCCACGTGATAAAACCCTTCAGGCACCATCCCTATAATTTCAAATCCATTATTCAACCAAGTTTTTATTGCTCCTTTATTTGTACTGACCACTAAATTAAATTGCATCCCTTGGTAACCTGCTTCTTTTGCCATTCTAATGGAGTGGGCGCATAATTGATGGCCAATCCCCTGTCCTCTATTTTCTGTTTTAACCATATAGGCTGCATTGGCTATATGTCCACCATAGCCCGGTTGGTTCGCTTTAAAAATATAAGCACCAATTATATCATTCCCCACTTCCGCCACATAAGTATGGTTATTCAAATTGACCCAACTTTTTTCAATATCGGTTCTAGTAAAACTATCATCGTAAGGATAATAAATTTTCTGTTCCATAATGGTTTTCCACAGTTGCCAAATAGCTGCTAAATCTTTTGATTCCGCAGGACGAATGGTAGTATTCATGCTCTTGTTTTTTGAAAAAGTGTATCGTTTATCAAAACAAATGTAGGGCTTAATCTTCGGAATCTTCTCTTTTTATAAATCGTCTGTTAACTTACAAAAAGTTGGAAATATTCGACTCCTAAACATTTTTTTATGTTTAATTAAAATAAAATGAATTCATTAATTACCTTTAGGTGCTAACTTATTTTTAAATTTTAGTTAACTCTAATTGGACAATACTACTTTACAGAAAAAAACAGCTAAAATAATCGAAAACCAGCACTTGGATTTCGAGCATTTTTTTATGACCCATTATAAAGTATTATTCAATCTAGGTTATCGACTTTCTGGAGATAGAGAATTAACTAAAGATTTATTACAAAGTTTTTTCTTAGAATTATGGGAAAGTCGTTTTCAATCTCAAAATATTCAATATTTAGCAGCTTATCTCAAAAAAGCTTTTCATCGAAAAGTAGTTAAAGCTCTTCAAAAAAATACCGCTCAACAAATAGGCTTAAAAAATCAAGAACAATCATTAAGTGTGCCTTCCTATGAAACCTTATTAATCAATTTTCAAATAGAAAAAACGCATAAACAACAATTAGAAGCGGCTATTAATACCCTACCTAACCAACAAAAAGAAGCTTTAAGTTTGCGCTTTAAGGAAGGTTTAGATTATGAAGAGATTGCGGCATCTACAGGAAAAAGCCCCCAAACTATCTATAATCAAATCCATTCCGCTATCCAGAAATTACGTAAAGCTTTCCAACCTATTTTCTAGTTTTTAGCTTTTTTTAAAAAAAAATTGCGTTCCAATAGTAAAAAGCAAAATTTTCTTCCTCTTAGTTATAGAGAGATTCTTTTTCTTCCTTCAACTATATACTTCATTAGGATAAGAATTGAACTTTTTGAAAGCGTCTTTTGCCTCTATACTTCATTAGATTCTCACCTTAATAGCTAAGGCTATTAGGCTGCAATCTGCTTCGTATAGAAATAAAATACATTTTTCAAAATGATACACTTCCTAACCAGATGAAGTATAACTGCATTTAATCAACCTAAGAGCTTGTTAGGAATTTATCCTTTGAGCTAAAAAAGTGTCTTTTTTATCTTCAAAAACAAGCTCTAATAATGAATCTAAACGATATGACAGTAGCGTCTTTAGCAGCTTCTGAACATTTTCAAAACTATTGCCTAAATCCAACTGAGGAAACGACACAGTATTGGGAGAATTGGCTAGTACAACATCCTGAAAATTTAGAAACTTTTGAAGCCGCCAAATCAATAGTACTATCATTGGCTATCGAGCCTACTGAAACAGACATTCAGGTTGCTTTTAAAGATTTTAAAGCTGCTGTTGAAAAAAGACAGCATAAAGAAGAAGCAAAATTAATCGCTATTTCAAATCAACCTAAACCTAAAAATAACAAGGGACGATTTATCGCTATCGCTGCTACAATAGCCTTGCTCCTCACCATTGGCTTCTGGCAATACCTCCTGCCGACAAATGACACTGTTCTGTTAACGACCAACTTTGGAGAGGTAAAAACACATCTATTACCCGATGGTAGCAAAGTTATTTTAAATGCTAATTCTACCCTTACTTTTAAAGAACATTGGGCCAATACGACAAGAGAAGTTCAGCTTAAAGGAGAAGCTTTCTTTGAAGTAATAAAGAAGTCGGATAAAAAACAGTTTATTGTTCAGACAGATAAAGGTATCATTCAAGTACTCGGTACTTCTTTTAATGTGAAACAAAGAGCTACTGCTTTCGAAGTAGCTCTTTTAGAAGGCGTAGTAGCATTATCCATTCCTAAATACCCTAAGATTAAAATGAATCCAGGGGAACTAGTTAGAGTGGATGGAACCAATTTTTATGATAGAAGCACTGCGGATGTAGACGCTTTCAGTGCTTGGCGATTTCAACGAATGGTTTTTAAAGAAAGTACTATTGCTAAAGTTATTCAACGATTACAAGATGAATTTGATTGGACCGTGAATGTAGCAGACCAAGCTTTATTAAAAAGAAAAATCACCGCAACTATACCGAAAAATGACCCAGAATTATTATTGGAAGCCTTATCAGAAATATATGATTTGCAGATTGAGCAATTGGATAATAAGGCTTACTTGATAAAATAAATTTTAGCGCAAATTTAAAGAAACTGAAAATTCAGCATATGAAAATACTTCAACATTTCACCTCCTACTTATTTATACTTGGCTTTTGTTGCTTTCCTATTTTGGGGAAAACTGCTATTACGGCTCAAAGTAGTTTACCCAAAAAAACAATCCCGCTCTCCAAAGCCATTGATGAGGTTGCGACTGTTTATCAAGTCAATATTGTTTATGATGTAGAACAAATTGCTGGAAAACAAATCACCGATTGGACCATCAAGCATCAATCAGTAGAAGCAGAATTAAAAGAACTACAACGTAAGTCTACCTTCAATTTCAAAAAACTAGGGGAGGAGACCTATATTATTAAAGTCGAAAAAATTATTTCCGACAAGGAAGAAGTCACTAAAAAAAGTAACCAAAAACAAACTAAATCAAAAGTACAAAAGGCCATTATTACTGTTTCAGGAACCGTCTACGACATTGATAATAATGACCCCCTAATTGGTGTAAATATTTTGGTCAAAGGAAAAGATGTGGGAACCGCTACTGATTTTGATGGTAAATTTTCATTAGAAGTAGAAGAAGGTGCAACACTAGTTTTTAGTTATATCGGGTATACTGAAAAAGAAATTAAAGTCCGTAATGCTAACTTGGGTGATATTTATTTGGAGTCAGATGCCAAACAATTAGAAGAAGTGGTCGTGATTGGTTATGGCACCCAAAAAAGAAGTGACTTAACGGGTGCATTATCTTCGGTAAGTGCCGAAGAAATCAAAGCCTTACCTGCTACGGGTTTAGATCAAGCACTACAAGGGCGAGCTGCAGGAGTACAAGTAACCCAAAATTCTGGTGCGCCAGGGGGAGGGGTTTCTATTCGGATTAGAGGGATTGGTTCTACGCTTTCTGCCGAGCCACTCTATGTGATAGATGGTATTCCTGTTGTTAATGATAATCAAGGGTCTTCGTCTAATTTTAGCGAATTAGATGGGGGTGGACAAAATTCCAATGCCTTGAATACGATTAATCCTAGTGATATTGAGTCAATTGAAATTTTAAAAGATGCTTCTGCTACGGCTATTTATGGCGCTAGAGCAGCGAATGGAGTAGTGCTGATTACGACCAAAAGAGGAAAAGCTGGAAAGTCAAGCATTAATTTAGAAACGTATTTTGGGGTGCAAGAGTTAGCCAGAAAAGTACCTGTCCTTAATTTACAAGAATATGCAGCATATTATGCAGATGTTGGTTTTGAGCCTATTGAAGAATTTCTAAGGCCAGAATTATTAGGAGAAGGCACCGATTGGCAAGATGCAGTTTTTCGTCATGCGACTAATCAAAATTATCAATTAACCGTTTCTGGTGGGTCAGAAAAAACAAAATTTGCTTTGTCTGGTGGATATAATTTTAAAGAGGGAATCGTCGTAGGGTCAGACTTTTCTCGCTTATCAGCTAAGATTAATATTGATCATTCTTTTTCAGATAGAATCCGAGTTGGGAATAGCTTTTTGGTCAGTAGAACAAAGGAGAATATTACTTTTAATGATAATAGTAGTGGGGTCGTTTTTACTGCTTTATTGGCGGTCCCTAATGCACCTGTAAGGAATGCGGATGGTTCTTTTGCAGGACCACAAGAAGAAATCACACTAGCTTTTGATAATCCAGTAGCTAGGGCTTTAGAAACCCAGGATATTAATACGAAAACCAGAATCCTTTCTAATATCTATGCAGAAATAGATTTATTTCCTTGGTTAAAATATCGAACAGAGTTTGGAACAGACCTTATCTATTCTAACCATAATACCTTCTTTCCGCAGTTTGAAAGAGGTAATTTCTTTGGTCGTTCAGGGGTGCGTAGAAATTTAAGTAATAGTGTATTCTGGATTAACAAGCATTTACTAACTTTTAATAAAACGATTGCAGAGAAGCATAACTTAACAGTATTAGGTGGGTTTGAAGCACAAGAAGGTACTTTCGAATGGCTATTTGCTTCTAGAGATAATTTAGTGACCAATGATTTACAACAGTTATCTTTAGGAGACGCAGGACAACAACAAAATAATGGTGGAGCAGGACATTGGGCTTTGGTTTCTTATTTTGGTCGGTTTAATTATGGCTTCGATGACCGTTTTCTTTTAACGGGTACTGTTCGGGTAGATGGTTCTTCTCGATTTGGTCCTAATAATCGTTATGGGGTTTTCCCTTCCGCTGCTTTTGCTTGGCGAGTGTCTAATGAGTCGTTTATTAAAGCAGTTGATGCCATAGATAATTTGAAAATTAGGATTGGTGTAGGGTCGGTAGGAAATCAAGAAATCGGCTTGTATTCTTTTAGTGCCAACTTACGCTCAATTGCAGTAGCTCAAGGCGACCAATTGGTGACAGGATTTGCTCCAGATAATATTGCCAATCCTGATGTGCGTTGGGAATCTTCTTTCCAAACCAATTATGGGATTGATTTAGGCTTATTTAAAAACAGAGTAGAATTAATTGCAGATTATTATGTAAAAGAAGCCAATGGAATGTTATTGCCTGCGTTGATTCCATTAACTGCGGGTAGTTTGAACGCTCCATTTGTTAATATTGGAGAAATTGTCAATAGAGGAGTGGAATTGACTTTAAATACGCAAAATACAACTGGCAAATTTTCTTGGCGAACAGGCATTAATTTCTCTGTCAATAGAAATGAAGTCATTAGCCTTGGTTCGAATGGTAATCTAATTGGTATCATTCAACGTCTACCAGTTACTCGAACAGAAGAAGGACAACCTATTAGTCAATTTTATGGCTATGTGACAGATGGCATTTTCCAAAGTCAAGCAGAAGTCGCAGAAAGCCCCTTCCAACAAGATGGCACAAGAGCTGGAGATATTAAATTTAGAGATTTGAATAATGACGGTGTTATCAATGATTCGGACCAAACCTTTTTAGGAAGCCCGCATCCTGACTTCACCTTGAATATGACCAATAATTTTGAATTTAAAGGTTTTGATTTTAGTTTCTTTTTCCAAGGTGTCTTTGGCAATGAAATCTTAAATTTAGTCCGTCGAGATATTGAAGGTATGTCCGGATTGGCGAATCAATCCAGGGTGGTGATTAATCGTTCTCGCCCTGGAATGCCAGATGATGAAATACCAAGAGCAACAGGGCCAGATCCCAATTCTAATCGACGTATTTCTTCTCGATTTATTGAGGATGGGTCTTTTATTCGATTGAAAAATATTTCCTTAGGTTATTCCTTTCCCATAGCTTGGATGAGACGCGCTAGAATCGAGAATATGCGAGCCTATATTAGTGCACAAAATGTAAAGACTTGGACAGACTATTCTGGTTATGACCCTGAAATCGGTTCTTTTAATCAAAATCCTTTAATCAATGGGGTTGATAATGGACGTTATCCGATTTCTAGATCTTTTACAGTTGGGTTGAATGCCACTTTTTAAGAAA
>CAYMSC010000157.1:4001-11987 GCA_964392805.1 uncultured Saprospiraceae bacterium | reverse complement strand
GCTCAATCCGTGGTCCTATCCTCCTAGTACAGAAAATTTCAACTTCAAACTCAAACTCAAAAACTTAAAAAAACTATCCAAGAACACGACCTATTAGAAAATCCGTGTAAATCAGCCTAATCCGCTCAATCCGTGGTCCTATCCTCCCAGCAAAGAAAGAAAAAAACCTTAGCCATCTTTTCGCCAGAATCGAAATCAAATCCCCTTTCTAAACCACCAAAAAAATAGTTGGATGGTCTTCACCTATTCCACTTATTTCTGCCTACTCCTAGCAAATTATTTTCCAATCAAAAAAGGCAAATTCCTAAAAAAACTTTTGTATATCTCTTTTGTGAACTTTTGTCTCTTTGTGGTTCAAAAAAGAAAAATGGTAAAAAAATTAAAAAATATCATTTCCGCTAAAAATATCTAACTTTTTGACAATCAATAACTTAATCAATTTTAACAATGAACCTAAAAATTAATTGTGTAAAAAATACACAAAAAACTTGCAACTCACTTTCATAAACCTATATATTTGTGTAAAAAATACACAATTAAAATTTTAAAACTATATTCTCCATGAAATACTTACACCTTGATGCTGACTTTACTCCCTTCGGAAAATCAATCGCTTTTGAAGCTTTTACTTTTAATGGAGGCGAGCCACATATCAAAATCAAGGACAACTTAGGTATTTCAAAAATGAATTTTTCAAGCAACAAAGAACCAAATGAAATTTTAATTACGACTAGAATCCGAAGCTTTAATGACCTTGGATTTGTATTAGTCGCCAATGATGCGCTAAAGAGAATGGGGGTTGACAAAATCAGTTTATTACTCCCCTATTTTCCTGCGGCTCGACAAGACCGAGTGATGATAAAAGGAGAAGCTTTAACCGTGAAAATTTATGCAGATATTATTAATGCTGCTCAATTTGAACAAGTGATTATCCTAGACCCACACTCGGAAGTATCCCCCGCTTTATTGGATAAGGTGACGGTTATTTCTAATCATCAATTTGTTAAACAAGCGTTGGCAAATGAATCCGATTACCTGTTGATTTCGCCAGACGGTGGGGCTTTAAAGAAAGTTTACAAACTGGCTCAATATCTTGATGGACCATCAGTTGTAGAATGTAGCAAAATGAGAGCTGTCAAAACTGGACAATTAAGTGGTTTTAAAGTTTTTGCGGATGATTTAACTGGACAAACTTGTGTGCTAGTCGATGATATTTGTGATGGCGGTGGTACTTTTTTAGGCTTAGCTAAAGCTTTAAAAGCCAAAAATGCAGGGAAATTGATACTGGTTGTTACACATGGAATTTTTAGTAAAGGAGTGAAAGAGTTAGCTACTGTTTTTTCTAAGATTTATTGTACTGATGCTTTTCAGACTACGAATAAAGAGGAGATTAATCAGATTAAAATTGACCAAATTATATAATAAAATAGGTTGTACGGATTGAGTGTGCCTGCTACCGAGCATTCTGTCATGTGTATGGGGACGCAAAATAATGAAATCGACACCTTTCGGAGATTGATTGAAGAAACTTATCCAAAGGGAATTGTAAGTATTGTTTCTGATACTTGGGATTTTTGGAAAGTGATTACGGAATTTTTACCAATACTTAAAGAAAAAATCCTCGCAAGGGATGGAAAAGTAGTCATTCGTCCTGATAGTGGCGACCCTGTAAAAATTATTTGTGGTGACCCCGATGCACCCGTTAACACACCTGCCTACAAAGGGGCAGTTGAATGTCTGTGGGAAATATTTGGTGGAACTTATACGGCTAAGAACTATAAATTATTGGACGAACATATCGGCTTAATTTATGGAGACAGTATCACGCTCGAACGTTGCGAAGCTATTTGTCAACAACTGAAAGCCAAAGGTTTTGCTAGTAGTAATTTAGTTTTTGGTATCGGTTCTTATACCTATCAATATGTGACTAGAGATACGTTTGGTTTTGCGATGAAAGCTACTTATGGAGAAGTCAACGGCGAAGGTAGAGCGATTTTTAAAAACCCTAAAACGGATGATGGAACTAAGATTTCTGCTAAAGGGTTGATACGCTTGGACGGGACTAAAACGGCTGTTCTAAGCATGCAAGATGAAGTTAGCAAGGAAGTAGAGAAAAGCGGACTTTTGGAAGTTGTTTATACGGATGGGCAGTTGGTTAAGGAAACGAGTTTGGGAGAAATTCGGCGATTATTGACGAAGCAATTAGAAGCAGATAAAGTTAAGGAATGTGCTACCAGTTTCCAAAAAATTAATTTTAAAAACATTAAAATAAAAATAAAATGACAGCAAAAGAAATAAGACGCATCAGTAAATTCCTAAGTCTAATACTAAGGCATCAACCTGAAAAGATAGGGCTTACCCTAGATAAAAATGGTTGGGCTGTGGTAACAGATATTTTAGAAAAATCGAATCTAAAATTTACCATGGAAACATTAGAAGAAGTGGTCGAGACAAATGATAAACAGCGTTTTTCCTTTAATGCCGATAAAACTAAAATTCGAGCCAATCAAGGACATTCTTTAAAAACGATTGATTTGGAGTTTGCTCCACAAATACCACCTTCATTTTTATACCACGGTACGGTACCAAAATTCCTACAAAGTATAAAATTGGATGGATTAAAAAAAATGAACCGCCAGCATGTGCATTTGAGCGCAGATAGGCAAACGGCTTCTATAGTCGGCAAACGAAGAGGTGTTCCAGAGATTTTATCCATTAGAAGTGGGCAAATGCAAGCAGATGGGTTTCCATTTTATTTATCAAAAAATGGCGTTTGGCTTACGGACCATGTACCGCCAGCATACATTGAATTTAAAGAAAAATAAAAAGGGTAATGTATCAAATATGCTGCTAGTTTTTGGTGCTAGGCTTTAGTCTTGTTCCTTTATTTTTCCGCCTCTTGACTAAAGTTCCTCTTCGGGGGACAGGTCTGGCGGTTGTAGCCAAGGCTGCCAGAGGCAGCCGAATAATAAACACGAGGCTGGAGCCTCGCACCAACAAGTAGCTTTATAATCGATTACCTAACAAAGAAAGTAAAACAATGAAATATAACATAAAAGAACTAAAAGCAGAACAAGCCCAAGGCATCAAAAGAAACTTCCTTTTCTTCTGGGGACATAAACCTGCCAAAGATGGAAGGATTACCCAAACTTGTCTCAGTCAATGGTGGGAACAACCCTTTGTCGTAGATGATGTCACCTACCCTACTGCGGAACATTGGATGATGGCAGGCAAAGCAAAGGTGTTCAAAGATGAGGAAATGTTAGTAAAGATTCTAGCATCGAGACATCCACATCAAGCGAAAAAACTAGGTCGACAGGTTCGGAATTTTGATTATAAAATATGGAAAGAACATCGCTATTCGGTAGTTTTGGAAGGGAATCTTCATAAATTTAGGCAACAAGAAGATTTAAAAAATTACCTAATAAATACTAAAGATTCGATTACGGTCGAAGCGAGTCCTTTTGATAAAACATGGGGAATTGGAATGGCTAAGGATAATCCTAAAGCTCAAAATATGGATACTTGGAATGGATTAAATTTGTTGGGGTTTATCTTAATGGAAGTAAGAGATTTACTCTAGTGCCAAGTGCTGTTTGGTATAATTATTTTATACTTGGTGTTTTACGTCACCAAGCAGAGCTTGGCGCTACAGTATGCTATTCTTAGGAATGCTGAAAAAATGAATTTACAAATTTGAAATTATAAACTATTTAAACCATCGATAACCGATATTTTAAGTCTCCAGACTTGAAATGAATATCTGGTCGCCTCCTGACGACCGTATTGAGAACTTACATTTTAATTTTAATTGATTCCTTATTTATTCCTTACATTAATCTGTCGTGCTTTTTTAGTGGGTAAATTCCGCTTCTTATAACTAGACCAAGGAATTGATTTATGCATATTTTCTCCAAAATAATTAATAAACAATTCAAATTCTAAAGTACTACGGTAGCCAGGAATAGATTGAAGAACTTCTTGATTTTCATCAAGAAATATGCTCGTTGGATAACTCAATCGACCATTCATTAATTTAGCGGGTAATTCATGATAAGAGTTTTGTCCACCACGACGAACAAAACTGTAATTCTTCCCTTTAAAAACAATATCATTCAAATGTTGTCCATCTAATTTTACTGGGTAATAATTTTCATTCAGATATTTAGCAATATATTGGTTAGTGAAGGTCTCCTTATCCATTTTCTTACAGAAATGGCAGAATTCAGTATAGACTTCTACAAATATCTTTCTAGGCTCTTCCTTAGCCCTTTCCACCGCCTCTTCAAAACTCATCCATTGTACTTGCTGTGCAAAAAGTGTTTGGCTAACGCTGAGCGCCATAAAAAATAAGCAGTATAGTAAAATTTTATTCTTCATTTCCTTAGATAGTTTCAACGACACAAATTAAAATTCAAGTTTCAAATTGTAGGTATTTAAAAAGAAAATGGGTGCTTCTCTCTTAGATATTAGTCCAAATCTGACTTCAAATTGAAGCGGTAGAACTATTACTTATACGAAGTAATAAAAAAATTAAAGAATATATACTTTATTTTAATGACTTTAATAAAAAATTAACGTGAATAAGTAATATACATTAAGGTAATTAAGAATTTAAACCGCCAAAGTTAATCAATTCGCCAAGGTGGATTTTTCCGATTTTCTCCCGCACGGTAAAGGATGAGTTGATTTCCGTCAGGGTCTTTTAATCGGGCTTCTCTCCATAACCAGCTTTGGTCTTTTGGCAAATCCGTAAATACGATGCCATCTGCTATCAACTGCTTAACGACTTCGTCTAAGTCTGCACATTCAAAATACACATAAACACCATCTCCTTGTGGTAATGCTTCTACTAAATGTATAGAAAAAGTGGCCGCTCCATCAGGACATTCAAATCGAACATAATGTGGAAAAGCTTTGACAATCAATTTAAGTCCAAGTTTTTGATAGAAAGTAGTGGCAAGCTCTACATTTTTAGAAGGGACCGTTATTTGATTTAAATTCATAAGTGGTAATAAATATCATCGACAAATGATGAATATTAAGAAATAGGTAAGATTATTTTTAGGTATAGAGTGTCAGATAAAAAAGTGATAATAATCTGTTGGGAAAATAAATCCGTTGGGCAGAAAATGTTCCCAACGGATTTGTTTCCCAGCGGATTATTAGAAATTAAGCTTACATTATTATTTTAGCAAATATCAATTTATTATCTGATTAGCTAGACAAAATTAATAATTATTTACTGATGTTGCGCAAAGAAAAATTATTTTGATGCACTGCCAAAAAATAACATATTAATTAAAATAAATATATTTTATTAAAAAATTTTTATTCGCTATTAATTTCTAACGCTATATCAGCATTTAAAATTAATCCACATCATTTTCTTGATATTTATAGATTAAATAAAAAATTAAACTGCAATTTATTCACTATCAATCTTTTAAGCTATATTTTTTTGTAAAAAAAAAGCAAAAGAGTAGGATTAGCCTTGTATATTCTTGTAGAAATTATTATTATTGTTGCAGCAGACGAAAGATAAGCGAAAATGTTACAATTATAAGTTAATTATTCCGTCCTTAAAAACGGATTTATTATAAGAATTATGTTCATGGGATTATAATTTGTTGTTTCGAGTCGTCCATTACGGACGACTTTTTTTTGCGCTAAATTTAAAAGCTTGTTGCGCATTTATCCTTTGAGCTAAAACAAATTTCCAATAAACGCTAAGCTTTCACAACGTCCTTATTCTATCACCACCAAAGGTTTTGTAATTACTTCACCATCTGTTTTTAAAACTACATAATACATACCTGCTACTAATCTTTGAGCAGGAAATTCTTTTTGATAAGTGCCTTTTGCAAAAGTATTATTTGAAGCTAAACAACTGATTTTTCTGCCATCCGTAGCATAAACACATAAAGAAGCAACGGCATTTTTAGGCAGGTTAAACGCCAATGAAGTCCAACTATTCGAAGGATTAGGCCATACATGTAGGCTTGTTTTTCCTATGTCTTCGGTCGTAAATGGATTGGTAGCATTTGATAAAGCAGTATTTTCAGTAAGGAATTCTGTTGTTTCTTCATTGATTCTATTAAAACCTAAATTTTCAGCTGCTTCTACTAATGCGGTCGTTTCCTCACAAATCGTAATTTCTGCCAAAAAATCACTCCCCGCCTCCGCATGAAATCCTTCTTCTAAAATAATAGACGTGCCTGCAAAAAGCTTTACAGAAGCACCTGCATTCACGATACCTCTAGAACGAATATTATTAACCGCTTGATAATCACTACTGGTCAAAACAGAATTATCTTGAATTACTTCGTCTGCACCACAAAGACTTTGAGTAAATCCTTCCCCTTCGCCCCTACATTCACAATTTTCGTCATACCTATCGTTCACTGAATTGGCATCTCCATCATCACAAGTTTGCCCCATCATCAAACAGTCTGTCGCATCAAAAGTAATTTTACTCAAGCCATGGCAAAGGCCATTATCCCAACTATTTAAAGCCGTAATGAGTACATATCGTGCTGTAACACCATTAAAATTAGGCCCATCAAAACCTTCATATCCAACTAGTCCAGTTGCTTCGTTCCATTCAAAGATGTCACCCAACTGTGTCCAAGTAATGCCGTCGGTAGAATAGTCTATCACTACGTCTTTGAACCCTTTTCCAGTAGCTCCTTCTGCATTATAATTCCAAATATGACTACCATTTAACAAATAAATTTGTCCAAAATCGTACTGAATCCAGTGACTAATTCCTCTATCTGTATTTGGGTTAGCTGAGGGCGTGCAAGACTCCCACGCATCTACGGCTGTATTGTCCATTTTATCCGTAATGTCACAAGCCTCCGTTGGCGTAAAATCTAAAGCAGGGGTCTCATCACAATCTCTACAAGGCGTTCCAATACAATTACAATCTGCATCATATTGGTCATTATTGGTAAAATTATTCCCATCATCACAAAGTGTTCCTTCGGGAATACAGGCTAATTCACAAGCATTACTATATAAATAATTTTTGTCCATAAATCGCCAAAGAGTGTCTGACATAAAAGGCGTTCGCCAAAAAACATTATAATAATCCGAATTAGTCCCTTCCGTATGATGTACTTCAAAGTAATAAAAATTAGCTTTATCTAATGCCACAGGTGCAGCTTCTTGTTCAATATGGTCATCATGCTCAAATCTACTGGAGAAATTAGAAATCGTTATCTCTACCAAATCGTCAGGGCTATCGGTGGTACTTAGCGCAAAAGATGCTCTATCAGAAGCGGTAATATTAAATTCATAATTTCCAGAAACAGGGACTTTCAAAAATCCAGAAAGCTTCGTTCCGTAATTGTCTCGGCTAATGATAGGGCCTGCAAGCTCGGCTAACCTTTCGGTCGTATCAGGCATCAAAGGATATTTTTCTGCATCAAATAAATTGTTGAAACTATTTCCTGCTAACTCTAAGTAATACAAAGCATTCACTTCGCCTCTTACGCCCACACAAGCAGGCAAGTTGGTCGGTGTACCCGTACAATTACAAAAACCATCTTCAATATCGTCAATGGTTGTCGCATCTCCGTCGTCACAGGAAGTCCCACTAGGCAGGCAATCATCACCACAAGTAAAACCATAAACATTTTCACTTGGAATGACCTGCCAATCCGTCGAATTTACAGGGGTTCTCCAAGTTACTTCTACATGGTCGCCTCCGCCATTTTCTTTCTGCCATACTTCAAAATAATAGTAGTTTCCTGTGCTAAGCGTAATTGCAGCAGAAGTTTGGTTGGTTTCCGTAGGTTTTGCAAATTCTTTACGATAAGTCCATGTCGTTATAAAAGCAATTAAATCTAAATTATTTTTAGTCTCATCGGTGCTTAAAAAGAATCTAATCTCATCGTCTCCTGTCACATTAAAAGTATAACTCCCCGTCTGAGGTACGGTTAAATAGCCTCGAATCAAAGAACCATAATCCGTACCATATTG
>CAYMSC010000157.1:0-3901 GCA_964392805.1 uncultured Saprospiraceae bacterium | reverse complement strand
GCAAAAACTTGGTCAGCTGCGGTAGTCGGTAATAGATTCCCTCGTTGGGAAACCATTAGATTGCTAGCCAAATTTAGTTCAGGATAATTTCCATAAACCTGTCCACCTTTAACTGCTCCACCAGCAACCATCATATTTCCGCCCCAAGCATGGTCTGAACCATTGCCATTGGAGGTCAAGGTTCTAGCAAAATCGGAGATGGTAAAAAGGGTTACTTTATCTCTTAAACCAGTTTCTGCTTCGTCCAATGCTTGATAAAACTGATTAATGGCATTGCTCAATACCCCAAGCATAAAATTTTGGTTGTTCAATACTTCGTCATGATGGTCCCAACCACCAAAAGTGACAAAGAAGGTCTGTCTTTTTTGGTCTAAGGCTTGCGCAGAAGAGATAACTCTAGCCATCATTCTTAGGCTTTGAGAAAGCGAATGGTCATCGTCAGAAAAAATAGTAGGAAAAGTACCTGTTTGCTCCATTGCTGCTTCAAAAATCTTTTGGGAAGCAATGGTACTCGTCGTCAAATTGGCAAACGTTTCTTTAAAAACATTTCCATAAATATCAGACATTAAACTATCTACTGCCGTATTTCTAAGTCGATTTAGAATGCCTGCATCACTCGTTCCTATCTGTTCAATTCCCGTAGCACCATTTCCTCGATTACTAATTGAATATTCTAATACATTTTGCCCTGATTGAAAGACATTTCGACCAGACAAAGAAATATTCATAGAAATACCACTTGTCCCGTTGGTTGCATTTAATAGGTCAGCCATTCTACCTCCCCAACCAAAGGCATTCCTTTCGTCAGGTAAGGAAGTTTGCCATTGTTCAATCTGGTCAGAATGAGAAAAAAGTCCCAAAGGTCTTTGCTTTGTGCCAGAACGATATTCCTCAAAATTGGCAATGGGTTCTACCATCGTCCCTGTGTTAGCAACAAAAGCCAAATTCCCCGCCTCATACATACTAGCTACATGAGGCATAGAAGGATGTACACCCAACGTTCTACCATTATTGCTACCTGATAATCCAATAATCGACTCTTTGGCAATGGCAAGGTTGGAACGGGTCACCGCATATTCTGCATGCTCTGCATCTCCTTTAGGCATTAACATATTAAAGGAATCGTTTCCACCTGCCAATAAAATACAAACCAAGGCTTTGTAATCGTCAGGAGGAGTAGCAGAAGCTACGGATAAGCGATTCGTTGCCATCAAATTATAAAGTGTGTTCATCGAGGTTACCGAACCAATGGCGGCGCAGCTTGCTTGGCCTAAAAATTTTCGTCGATTGAGTTTATGGAACATAAGTGGTATTTTTTTACAGACCTAAAGGTCTTTGACGGGAAAGCCTAAAGGCTTTTCTACCAGTTATCTGAAAATCAAATAATCAGGTGAAATCATGGTTAAGAAAATAGCCGTTCGGCCTCTCAAATTAGCTCGATTATCTGGTATATCTGAAATAGTACTTTTAATAATTGCTTTTGTGGTTGCCGTCATTTGACCATGCGTTAAGATTAAATCTAAACGGTCTATCAATTCGTCAATCTTACCTGCTTCGCCCAGTTGTATTTCATGAGAAAGGTCTAGGTTTACTCGGTGAAAATTAGTCGTTGCTTCGCCATTAAAAATATCATTATGCTGCATGACATCGTAATCCTTCATCACCCAATCGTGCAATTCATTGCCATAACCCATAATGGAAACAGAATTGGTAATTTGAAATTCGGGCGCAACTAAACCATTTTCTTCGACACTACCGATAGGTTGATAATTGGATTGAAAGAAATTAAAAACCGAAGGAGAAGCTAAAGGACGTTGGAAGGTGAGGCTATAAAAATCATCCATTCTATTCCGATAAGTACCCTCTTCACTAGCAGCATTGAAAGCCCTCGAAACATGGGAATATCGAACCATTGGTTCTCTTAGCATTCCACCAAAGGCATCATCCATATTGGGACAATTTCTTGCTTCGGGGTCTAGTAAAATAGCTTTCAAAAAAGCTTGCATATCGCCTCTTACGCCCTGCCCATTATCATTAAATGCAGCGGTAACTCTCGCAATATAGGCAGGAGAAGGATTGGATTTAACCAAACGCTGAATCAATAATCTGCCAATAAAAGGACCTACATTAGGGTGATTGAACAAATTGTCTAAGGCATCAGCCACATCCGCTAAACCGTCTACAGGATTTCTATCAGGTACTACGACTCCATTCAATAATATTTTTTCGCCTGGTTCATGCCAAAAATTATACATCTGCATTGGAATGGTAAAACTTTCTTCTCTAGTCGCATTTCGACCAAAAACGAAATTATCCCCCCAAGTCATCCCCGTAAAAATTTTGGCGAACTCTTGTATATCTTCATTATCATAAGTAGGAATAAAATTTCCTTCATTATCTAATTTCCGACTACCATCTTCATTTAATTCATACAAGCCAATCGTAAATAGTTGCATGACTTCCCTACCATAATTTTCATCAGGAAACCGATTCACCGCAGGGTCAGCTTTTGGATTATTCATATGGGTCAAATAAACGCCCATCGCTGGGTGAAAAGTAACATCATTCAATAAATCCCTAAAATTGCCAAAAGAATTTCGCATCAGCATGTCATAATAATTTGCCAAGGATAATGGCACATCATCTAATTGAGGCAATTCGGAAATAACCATAATTTCACTAAGGGCAAGAGCGACTCTACTTCTCAATAAGTCTTGGGTCGTCATCACATATCTCCACCAACCAAAATGCCAATAATAGCGTTGTGGTTGAATATTGGTCACGTCACCACCTTGGGTCAAGACAGAATCCGCAGCCCATAGTGTTAGTTCTTTGACATAATCTTCTAATAAAAATTCAGGTGGTAGGGCAAATTGTTCGTCAAGCCATTTCTCTTCTCCTTTTTGAGCAACGGAAACAATCGTTTCATAGTTAGCTCCCAAAGTAGTCTGTCCTAAAAAACGAGAGGTTGCAGTTAAATTGGGTAAAAACCCATTTTCCTGAACAGTGTTAGTTGCATTCGTAGCATTAGATTCACTACTACTCGTAACCACCACATCACTAAATTTCCCTGCCCCAATGGTAACTGGGCCATTTTGGCTAAACAGGTTAGTGCCAATAAATAATAAGACTATTAGAAAACAGATTGTTCTAAAGCGCATATATTCGGACTTTTTAAATAAAAAAAGAATCGTTTCTAAATGGTTGAAAAGCGTTAAAAGGGTTTACACAGACTTCAAAGAAGTCTAAAAAGTAGTCTTAAAATTGTGAGAATAGATGTTATAGGAGGAATGTATAGTATTATTGAAAAAATAAATTTAGGGATTTAGCAAATAATAACCTACGCATTTGAGCTTGTCTTTTTTACCTCATACTGCGTTAAAAATACTCGCCAATGCCCTGCATTGTCTGTGAGCTTCCCATCCCTTCGGGTTCACCCGTACGGGTTCATGCCTTGTCTGATGTAAAAAATCCTACGTCAAATTTGCGTAGCTTATTTATTGCTAACTCCCTTACCAGAAGAATTTTGAATTGAATCTTTTTTCTATAGGTTTTCACCCCATACAAAAAAGTATCCATTTCAAAATTGATAAATTTATTTTTTCAAAGTTCCATAGGGAATCAATTAAAATTAAAATGCAAATTAAAATTAAAAACGTTCTGATAATCAGAAATTAATATTTCAAATTTGTAAAATTATTTTTTCAGTATTCCTAGGTGATGTGTACTACAAAAATCGTGGCAAGTTTTAAAAAAAACACTTTGTTTTTGTAATATTTATTACAAATATATTTAAAAATAAATTTCAAATCAAATTAACAAGGAGTAGTCATAGTGCAAAAAATAGAGTGAACTTTATTAGTAAGTAACGACGAAATAATAAGTTGGTCATCTGGACGAG
>CAYMSC010000156.1:0-12063 GCA_964392805.1 uncultured Saprospiraceae bacterium | reverse complement strand
GTTTTAAATGAACGTTGGATAATTATAGAGGCTTTTCTATGCTTTTTAGGCAAGACAGGTAAGATACACCACCCAAATAAATTTAGATTCTCAAAACTCAATAACACGCTTAAATCCAACAATAGAACAGAAGCCCAAAAAGCCAATGTCTTAGTATTGGAATTGCTGTTCCTTTTGGTTAATAATAAGATTGAGGCATTCACAAAAAGGACGTGGCAGATTGAACGTATTATAGCCAAAAACTTTAATAAACGTCCTTTCAGTAGAACTAAATATTTTTTGCGGTCGCTGCGTTGCGTAGTTGATGGCAACTACCACCCAGCAGGAGCAGCACGCCACGCAGAAAAGCATCTATCAAAAATGAGGGCTATAAAAGAAACCATTGATTTAAATCTATTGGATAAGGAAGTTATTCCATACGAAATGCTTTGGGGCGAAGTGATACGGATATTGTCTAAGAAAAATAAAATAACGCCAAATTAATTCGCCAATTGGATGGAATCGTAATACGGATTGCTAATCCGCCCTCAATAAACCAAGGCGGATTAACAATCGGCGTTACTTAATACAACCGAGCAACCACCATCTTCTTAACAACACTAGGTCTGCTATTATGCCTAATCACCACTTGATAAATACCATTAATAAATTGGGATAAATCAATTTTTATTTCCCTAGCATGGTTATTTTCTTCCGCAGTAATTGCTAATAGTTCATCCCCCATATAATTATAGAGTAATATCGACTCGTAATCTTCTAATCCTTTATCTAATAGAATATTAATGGTTTCTCTTGCTGGATTAGGAAATAAATGCACCAGGTCTGAGTTGCTTAAATCTAATCCGTTTGTTCGATTACTATTACTCGGTAAAACATTTACGTTCTCTTCTCGAAAACAATAAGCTCCGTCATTTCCGAATAGCTGCAATTTAACTCGATATTCTCCTGCTCTGAGATTAGAAATAATCATTGGATTTTGGCAATTAAAATTACAAATTGGTACAATCACCCAACCTGTATTTGCACCAATAATATCAATCACCTCATTCTGGGCATTTAGATTAGTTAGCCTTATTTGCCCTGCTTCTCCAATAAATTGTACACTATTGCAATCGGTACCACCTGTTGTTTGACCGCCGCCGCTTGGCTGTCCTCCCGTCTGACCACAACCAGAAAGGGTATAAGATTCCAATTCTCCACAAGCATCCACAAAATAATTGCCATTACTTAAACCCGTAACTGTTTCTGTCGAATTACAAGGACTGGAGTCGCTAAATGGGCTACAACGCCATACTTCTTGGAAGGAAGAATTGTAGACTTTGACAAAATCGTTTCCGTTCAATCCATTTAGGTTAATCGAACAGTTTCCTGTTGAAACTGCACAAGCTCCTGAGTTATTTGGCGTACCTGCTGTACAACCAGAAAGGGTATAAGACGCCAATTCCCCACAAGCATCCACAAAATAATTGCCATTGCCTAAACCTGTAACCGTTTCTGTGAAATTACAAGGACTGGAGTCGCTAAATGGGCTGCAACGCCATACTTCTTGGAAAGAGGAGTTGTACACTTTGACAAAATCGCTACTGTTCAATCCGTTTAGGTTAATCGAACAATTGCCTGTTGAAACCGCACAAGCTGTATTTGGATTCGGGTTGGGATTTGGATTCGGGTTGGGATTTGGATTGGGATTCGATTGAGGTTCCACTAATTTATAGAGTCTACCTGCTGGTCCGTAGGCGACAAAATAAATTTCCCTATTAATGTCTTGCCCAAAAGAAGAAATATTAAAATTGCTATCGAATAGTAAGGCCCTATTGCTTGTTCCAGTTTGCTCATTATAGTCAAGACTCCAGACCCTTCCGCTTATGAAGTCCGCAAAAACATATTTTCCAAAAAGATTGGCATTACTGATTTGCGACCCTCGATACACATAACCTCCCGTTATAGATAAATCCCCTTGAAAGTGGTTATAAGTATAAGTTGGAAAAGTAGGATTAGGTGGATTGGGGGTTGATGTACTAAAAGTATTAAAAGCTTCATATCTATTCCACCCATAATTTCTACCGCTTTGGATGATATTGATTTCTTCTGATTGACCTTGTCCAACATCTGCTGCCCAAAGTCTATTGGTATTAAAATCAAAACTCATCCGCCAAGGATTTCGAAGGCCATAAGCATAAATTTCATTTCTACCAGCAGAGAAAATAAATGGATTTCCCGGTGGAATTGCATATCCCGGACAAGAAGTATTAATATCAACTCGAAGTACCTTGCCGAATAAACTATTTAGATTTTGTGAGTTTCTTTGTGGGTCTCCTGCTCCACCGCCATCGCCAACAGCAATATATAAAAAACCATCTGGTCCGAATGCGATACTGCCTCCATTATGATTGGAATCATTCTGATTTTTCACAAAGGACAATACAACACAAGCCGAATTGGCATTCGCTTGATTGGGATTATTAAAATTAACAGTATATCGTTCGATAATGACTTCAATCAATCCGCCACGATTGCCCGTATAGGATACATAAAAATAGCCGTTTTGGCGATAGTTTGGATGAAATGCCAATCCTGAGAATCCTTTTTCATCTCCTTGTCTATAATCGACTTTATTTCTAATGTCTAGAAAAACAGAACTGGAAGCAATATTGGTTTGATTTTGGAATACACGGATTCTTCCAGATTGCTCGGCAACAAAAAGTCGATTATCCCCTGGGACTCCTGTATTTTGAATATCTACTGGATAATTGAACGTCAGATTTGGAAAAGCATTTTCAGCAGTTACTTGAGCTTGCAGACTGTTAAACGCAACCATTAAGAAAAAAAGTAAGTACTTTTTCATGTTGGAGGTGAATTAATGATGGTGAAAATAGTTTTATAACTCGGGAATGGGGCAGGGGCGATTGGTTTTAGCTTATGCAGTTTTTCGTAGGTGATTTTCCTGTTACGAACTAATTTTGCGCTAAGATATTGACTGTGTGACCAAATCATCAATCATAAATCTATCTAATTTTTCCTACGTGGCAGATTTATGATTTATGATTTTCCAGAACCAATCACCTCTGGGGAATGGGGGGAAGGAGGTATTTTCAAATAAGAACTATAGTGGCTGCCAAAATTAGCATTTATTGAGCTATAATAACAAGATTTATTTTGAAAAGGTAATAAAAGTCTTATATATTACATTGGTCATTGATTTTGCCCATGCCATTGCTCCTAATCAAGTGTCCTTTTGTGCACAAACAGGTAGTATTGTCGACAATCATTCGTGTGATAAAACCTATGTACCTTACCTTAAACTTTTAGCTGAAAATAGGAATCCTTCTTACTAATTTTTAGTGATTGGTTCTAAAAAATTTAATCTCAATTTCAATTCCAACGTCAATCTCAATCTCAGATTAGCCAAAATTAAATTTGAGCATTAATGGACATTTTTCCCGTTTGAAGTTGAAATTGAAGTTGAAATTGATTTTGTTGTTAAAGTTTAATTTTTTCTCTTTTATTACAGAACCAATCACCCCTGGTTTGAAGGGGCTTTGGGAGGTAGTATTTTTTTGCTTTATAAGGAACTAAAGACTATTTTGCGGGTATGAAGATTCTAACTCCCGCACAAATTCGAGCCTTAGATGCCTACACCATCGCCAATGAACCCATCAAGTCCATTGATTTGATGGAAAGAGCGGCGAATGCTTTTGTCACTTGGTTTTTGCAGCGATTTCCCGTTTCTCAGCAAAGACCTATTATTATTTTTTGTGGATTAGGTAATAATGGAGGAGATGGATTAGCCATTGCCCGATTGTTGAATCGAAAACATTACAGTGTAGAAGTTTTTATTTGCCAATTTGGCGCAAAGCGAAGTACGGACTTTGAGAAAAATCTTAAGAGAATTCCAAGTCGCCGCGGGTTGCCAGTAACGACGATAAATGAAAACGACAAGCTACCTGATTTTGAAAAGAAAGAAATCTTAATTGATGCAATTTTTGGGTCGGGACTAAATAGGGGCATTACTGGATATTGGGGAACCTTGATTGAACACCTTAATGCCATGCCGAATGAAGTGATTTCCGTAGATATTCCATCTGGTTTATTTGCCGAAGCCACTTCTGAAAATGCGGTCATTCAGGCAAATTATACTTTAAGTTTTGAATTGCCGAAGCGTGCTTTTTTCTTTCCAGAAAATCAAAATAGATTAGGGGATTGTTACATTCAACCAATTGGTTTGAACCAACAATTTATTCGAGAAACTGCAGCTAGCAATTACTTGATTACGAAAAATTTGGTACAATCACTTTTAAAAAGCAGACAGAAATTTAGTCATAAAGGAACTTATGGTCATGCGCTTTTAATGGTCGGTAGCTTGGGGAAAATGGGGGCGGCTATTTTAGCAACCAAAGCTTGTTTGCGGAGTGGGGTAGGCTTGGTTACGGTACATGCACCAAAATGTGGATATACGATTCTGCAACTGGGCTGTCCAGAAGCGATGACTAGTGTCGATACCGCAGAAAACTATTTATCTGAATGTCCAGCTATTGCGAATTATAAAACAGTAGGCGTTGGATGTGGGATAGACCAAAAAGAAATGACCCAAAAGGCACTTTTTGACTTACTAGAAAAAGTGGACTACCCAATGGTTTTGGATGCGGATGCACTCAATATCTTATCCAAAAATCAAGACCAATTAAAAAATATTCCCGCGAATAGTATTTTAACCCCCCATCCAAAAGAATTTGAACGATTATTCGGAAAGACGGCAAACGATTTTGCCCGAAATGAATTACAATTAGCAAAGGCTAAAGCTCTAAATTGTATTATCCTATTGAAAGGGGCGAATACTGCTATTGCTTTCCCCGACGGTACTTGCTATTTTAATTCTACGGGTAATCCCGGTATGGCAACAGGTGGAAGCGGCGATGTCCTGACTGGAATTTTGACAGGTTTATTGGCACAAGGATATACGCCTAAATCTGCGATTTTGCTTGGCGTTTATTTGCATGGTCTGGCAGGAGATTTGGCGGCGAAAGATAAGGGGCAAGAGAGCTTGATTGCAGGCGATTTAGTGGGGTATATTGGAGCGGCTTATCTGGATTTGAAGCAGTAGGGAAAGACGGTAAAAACGAAAATGGTTGATAGTATTTTTGGGTGTAATTTCGTTGCCCGTAAACCGTAAACCGTCCACCGTGAACCATAAACCATCCCACCATAATTCCTTATATTTGTAGATGTCGAAACGAATAACCATAACCACTTCTGATAAAATTAATTTAAATGCCCTACTTTTTGAACCAGAGCATCTTGCTAAAGGCGCAATTTTACTCAATACTGGCTTAGGCATTCCCAAAGAATTTTACCAAAAATATGCTGCTTATTTAGCAACAAAGGGATATACCTGCCTAGTATATGATTATCGAGGTATAGGAACATCTGGTGCAGAAGCAAGCAATAAAAAGTCGATAAATTTGCGGAATTGGGGTATTATTGATATGGTTGCTACTACGGATTATTTACATCAACATTATCCCAACCAAAAAATTTACTTTATTGGCCATAGTATTGGTGGACAAGTCGCTGGACTAATGAAAAACCATCACCTAATTGAACGATTTATTTTTATAGCTACTACTCATGGCTATTGGCCTTTATTCAATTTTCCACTTAATCTATTTTCTGCCTTTATGTGGTATTTGCATATTCCAATTACCGCCAATTTATTTGGCTATATGCCTAGAAGTTTGACTTACAGAGGTGTGAAAATAGCAAAAGGGGTAGCGCTGGAATGGGCGGCATGGTCGAGAAAAAAGAACTATATCGCGCATTATTTTGGAAAGAATATTCCCATTAATTTTTATGAAGACATCACGCAAGAAATTGATGTCATTCGCTTTGAAGATGACCCGATTGCCATTCTTAAAACAGTGAATGCGATGATGGCTTATTATAAAAATGCCCCTATAAAAATACATTCTATTGACCCTGAAAAATTAGGAAAGAAAAGGGTAGGGCATAGTGGATTCTTTTCTGGAAAATTGGGAAATACTTGGTGGAATTTGCCTTTGGAAATTATCGAAAAGACAGATGATTTTTCTCCTATGCCCGATTGGTATAAAAGAGACGATGACAATGCTTGGAAATCCATAGGATGACCATCAATCATCCAAAAAATCAAACAACTCTGCGGAATAAACCGCATTTTTAGTAGCACTAACTTCTGCTTTTGCTTGGTTAGTAAGTAGTCTATTTTTTACATATTTTTCTAACCATTGGTCTTGTTCCCAAATGATGTGTAGAATAGATTCTTTCGCAGCGTAGCTATGACTTTCCTTTGGTAGCATGACCAATCTTACTGTTGCGCCCAAACCTTTTAAGGCATTAAAATACCGTTTACTCTGCATAGGGTAAGTGCCTGAATTATTGTCTTCTTCTCCATGAATAATCAACATTGGGGTTTTCATCTTGTCTGCGTGCATGAAAGGAGACATTTTGTAATAAACATCTGGTGCTTCCCAATAAGTGCGCTCTTCGGATTGGAAGCCGAAAGGGGTTAATGTCCGATTATAAGCCCCACTTCTGGCAATGCCTGCTGCAAATAGATTGCTATGCGTCAATAAATTAGCAGTCATAAAGGCGCCGTAAGAATGCCCACCTATGGCGACTCTTTCTCGGTCGATATAACCCAATTCATCTACTGCATCAATGGCAGCTTTGGCATTGGCGACTAATTGTTTGATGAAGGAATCGTTGGGTTCTTCTGATGCTTCTCCTACAATGGGGAAAGCGACATCATCTAAAACGGCATAGCCTTTCATCACCCAATAAAGTGGAGAACCATAAAATGGATAGGTGAAATCATTTTCAGAAGCAGTCACCTGACTTGCACTATTTTTGTCTTTAAATTCTCTGGGATACGCCCACATCAATAAGGGCAATTTTTTCTTTTTTTGTCGGTCATAATTAGTTGGCAAATATAACTCAGCCGATAATTCAACACCATCAGGGCGATTGTATTTAATGACTTTTTTATAAACATTTTGCATAGTGGCAAAAGGATTTTTAAAGTCGGTTATCGGGGTAGTTTCGCCCGTCAATACATTTCTAAAATAATAATTAGGGTATTCACTTTTAGATTCTAAACGAGTGAGGTAAATGCCCTTCTTGACATCCATTGCCGAAATAATTCTTTCCCGTTGCCTTAAATCATCCGCTTGGTATAATCTTTTGGTCGTCAAGGTTTCAAGGTCAAATCTATCTACAAAAGGCTTGACCCCATTTTCAGAATAACCAGCACCGATGAGATAAACAAAATTTTTGTTAATCGCTAAAGTATTTCTTCCTAAATCATTTTCCGCTCTTACAAAAACACCGGGGTCGTTATAGATGTCTTGATAATTTCTATCCCCCAATAAAACGGGTTGCTGCTTGGCATCGGATGGATTAAATAAATAGGTTTTCCGATTTCTGGTATTCCACCAACGGTCGTGCGCTATGGCTATGTTATCTGTTCCCCAATCAATATAACTAAACCGATTTTTGGTTTGTAAAAGCTGTTTTTTCTTTCCCGTAAAAGGGACATTTAAGGTATAAACAGCATCTCTAAAGTCGACTTCTTCCGCAGGGTCTCCACCGTCCAACGCTTCGGTCCAATAGAGTGCCGCAGGTTTATCCGAACGCCAAAAAACGTTGCGTATTCCTGTTCGAACTGCCATAAATCCTTTGGGCAAGTCTTCTATTAAAGGGACTTTTAATATCGTTTTGACCAATTTTCCTTCCTTATCATAAATAATAGTTTTAAAAGGGAAACGATTATAAGGTACTAAATAAGAGTAGGGGCGTTCAATCGTACTGATTAGAAAATATTTGCCATCTGGCGAAAGATAGATACTTTTATAAATAGCTTTTTCTTTCCATAGTTTTTTCTCCCCATTTACATCTACTTGATATAATTCAGCATGCGTTAATTGGTCAAAATTAAATTCGTCTTCCTTATTTTTTAATAAATCTTGATAAGTTCTATTTTGTGCTTTTTGACCATCATTCTCTGAAATCGTAGGACCAGAAGGAATACTTGATTGGGTATCAATTAAAGCTTGTTTGTCCGCTGGTAAAAATTTTACGATTAAGGAGTTATCATCTTTTTGCCAAAGAAAAGGACTGCCAATATTTGCATTGATAATAGCATCCGTTAGTTTTTTTACACTTTTCTTGGCTATATCTAATAACCACAATTCTACGCCCGTTTTTGTCGTATTGGTGAAAACCATCAATGCTTCCTTATGCGACCAACTAAAATTAGCTAATTGTGCATTGTCGGGCAGTCCCTTTATTAGATAGGTTTTATTTTTTTTGAGGTCTTTGAGGGAGAAACTAAAATAATATCGCTGGCGACTAGAAATATTAGTAACAGGATTGATGCGCAATCCAGCTAAACGCATTTCTTTTTCCGATAATTCTGAAATGGATTTATAGACATTGCGATGTAGCAAAATAGCTTTGGTGCCAGCAGTATTCATCCGTACTAAGGGTGGTAGCGGTGCTTCTGCTAAAGCTAATATTTCAGAAGATGGTTTTTGGTATGTTAAATCTGTTTGACTCATATAAGGTCGATGGTCTAGGGTAAGCAGGATGATTGACTGCCTTATGTGTTTATTTAAGAATGATTGTTTTAACTGATTTTTTGGGTAATTGTTTGATAATTAAGTGTTTATTTATTTTTTCAAAGTTCCTTAACAATTATTTAACCTATTATTATTATTTTAAAATTGATAATTTATTAATTTGCGTATTAACTATTAAATCACCCAATAATGAGACAATACCTTTTTTTATTTTTTTTGCTAACTTTTTGCACGACCCTTTTTAGTCAGTCTATCAACAAACGATTACAGACCCACCAAGAGGCTTATCATTTAGAAAAAATTTATATTAGCCATAACCAACCTTATTATTCGCCTGGAGATACCCTCTATGGTAAAATATTTTTAGTGGATGGTCGCAGTCATCAATATTTTGACGGAACGCCTCTAGTTTATGTAGATTTTATATCTGATAATGGAGTAATTCAAACGTCTTATACGGTAAAAATTAAAGATGGAACGGGGAATTTATTTATGCCTATTTCCAATGAATTTGGTGAAGGGCATTATATTTTGAGAGCGTATACGCAATACCAAAAAAATTTTGAAGAAGACTATATTTTCCAAAAAGAAATTAAAATTATAGGAGAAAAACCACTTTCAAAAAGAGAGAAGGTTGGAGACCGAACTATTTTTAATATTCAATTTTTCCCAGAAGGAGGTCACTTCGTAGCAGACTTGTCTACCAAGATGGCTTTCAAAGCTACCAATGGAAAGGGGGAACCTGTGGATATTGTGGGGGAAATCTTCAATAATAATCAAGAACCTGTCGCACAGTTCAAATCTTTCATGGATGGTATTGGCGTGATTAACTTTAAACCCAAAAATGGAGAGAAATATACAGCTAAAGTAAATAGAGGTGGACAAATTAGAGAATTTGCACTTCCCCAAGTGTTGAAAGAAGGATATGTACTAAAAGTAAATAATCGGAAAAAAGACAATTTGTCCGTACAGCTAATGTCAAATACTAAGGGTGGTTTGAAAAATTGCACCTTGGTAGGACATCTACGAGGTCAACCTTTTTTGACACAATCTTTTACCAAAAAGAGTGTTCAAAAATTATTATTAGATAAGTCCGAAATACCTTCGGGGGTGTTGCATTTTACGCTTTTTGATAGCAAAGAACGCCCTGTTTGCGAACGATTGGTCTTTAATAATAATCCTACTGAGCAAATTGTGGTGAATATAGAAGTGCCTAAAACGCAGTTTGGTGTCAAGGAATTAGTAGAAACTTCAATTACTGGGCAATTGGGAGAAAAGACAGTTGAAGGGGACTTTACCGTTTCTGTTTTTAATAAAGAGATATTTGCATCGGGATTGAATAGTCTTAATTTAAAAAATTATTTATTACTACAATCAGACCTCAAAGGCAATATTAATAACATCAATCAGTATTTTGAAAAAGAGGATGCTAAGAGTCGAACACTATTAGATTATGTGATGCTAACACATGGTTGGAGAAGATTTAATTGGCAAGATGTTTTGACTGAAACACCTAAACCAATTGTATTTCCAACGGAAGAAAATACCTCTTTTGCGGGTAAAGTAATGAAAGATAATAATAGAGATAATCCCGTAAAAGCAGATGTGTTTTTGAATATTTTAGATGGTAAAAATTTTGCTTCCACCAATTTAACGACTGATGAAGATGGTCTGTTTTATTTTAAAGGATTTGACTTACCAGATAGTACGGAAATATTAATTCAAGGAAATGTTTATAATGCTAAAAAGAAAAATAAATTAAAAGAGGGAGAAGCTAAACGAATAGGCAATAAATATGTAAAATTTCAATTATTGAACTTACATGAATTAGCCTATAATGAATCCATTACTTTGAGTGGAATACCTTATAATAAAGAAGCGCAGATGCTTTTTTCCACAGAAATAAATCGAATTAGAAAAGTGGATACTATTTATCACCCTGAATGGTCGATTGATTTAGATGCAATAACGGTGCAAGCAAGACGATTAGATGAAAAAAGAAAAAGAGAAGCTACTGTAAAAAAGAAATTTAAAGAAAGAGGTATCATTTATTCGAGTTCTTCCCAAAAGATTTTTTTTGATGATTTACCAGGCGAAGGTAGCATTTATACAAGTGTATATGAGGTGATTAGAAATAGAGTAGGAGGTGCTCGAATTATTAACACCAATGATGGCAAAGAAGTAATACTTAGAGGACAAAATTCTATCATTAACCCTACTTTTGCTTCTATAGAATTAAATGGTGCTATAATTTCTCCATCAACTGCAGCTGCTATTGTTCCTGCAAATATTGAATTTATTGATATTAAAAAAGGTTTATACGCTACTGCTGTTTATGGTGAAGCAGGGAATGGAGGTGTCATAACGATTATTACAAGAGAACCTGAAGATATTGTCCGAAATGTCAGAATACCTGGTGTCTTAAATATTGACCATCCCGGATATCACCAAGCTAGAACTTTCTATGTACCTGATTATAGTGTAGATGGTTTTGAAAAACAAAAACCAGATTATCGAACTACTTTATATTGGAATGCTGATGCTAAATTAGGAAAAAAGCCAACTAAATTAAATTTTTACACAGGAGATAAATTGTCTCAATTTTTGATTTTTGTAGAAGGTATTACTGCCGATGGCTTGCCTTTTATGGGGCAACAAACGATTCAAGTAGGGCAGTAGGCAGGCTTATTTTTTTAGTTAATGCTAATTAAATTTTTTACAATGGATTTCATCTGGGGTAATATTTTGATAGGCAGTTTTTTCGCTATTAATAGATGGTCATTTAATTAATCCGCCAGATAATAGTGACCAAAGCTTTGGATACACTTAGGCCAATTATAAGCTAAAGCATAACTTTTCGTAAGAAAACATAATAAATCATAATTTCATACAGCGTCCTTCAGCGTCAAAAAAAATTTAGTACGCTTTCAATTTTAGATTTAAAAGTGTCAACTACTTTTAGGTCATTGATAAACTTGTCAATAGATGAAAACTTTTTTATCAAAACATTAGTTTTTACAAAAATCCTTTGAAATTTTGGTTTTGTTAAACCATTACTTTACCTTTGGGATATAATAGTTACATCCCCTCAAAACTATTATTTTTCAATTATACATTATTTTACACTTTCCACGTATCAATAACAAATACTAAAACAAATTTAGTTTTAGATTTAAATTTTCCTTTATTTTTCATATTAATACATTCCCATTAAATCTACTTTTGTGTGGTTTAACACACAAAAACTCTAACCTACTATTTGCCATAAAGACTATAATTTACAACACATTTTGATGTGCCTAATTCATTTGGCTGATTCTGATTTAAGTTGAACTAGCCAAAATAAATTTGACTGTTATGAGCGGCAGTCAACTAGACATTATTATCCGAAAAGACTACTAAGAGCCGACGAAAAAATAAGTTCCGCATTTTTCAAATGGATTTTTTTGTA
>CAYMSC010000155.1:0-12100 GCA_964392805.1 uncultured Saprospiraceae bacterium | reverse complement strand
CAACTGGACTATTTATCTTTCTTTTTCTTCTTTTTAAAATCTCCATTTTTCCAAGCATTCACAAATTTACCCCACGAAATAGGATTAAAAATATTCATAGGCGGTATTTGTCCATAATGATAATAACTAGAGGCCTGCTGTCGGAGATAATAATCTGCGTTTTCATTCCCGTCTCTTGTCACTACTTGTCGACCTCGAGCTAAAACATCTTCCGCTACATTCTCAGAAGCTCTTTGCTGGAGTTCTTGCGAAACATCCATTGCCAAAAATTCTATTTTAAAATGTTCTCTACTCGGCCAAGGGAAAACTACGGTTTCTGGCAAATTAAAGGTATCGGCGGTCATTAATTGCACAACCGAATAACGATTATCATCCAAAGTATCAGGGACAACAAATTCTATCGTTTTATATCCGACGGTAGAAAACACTATAGTTTCTCCTTTTTTGGCTACCAGTGTAAAATATCCTTTAAAGTCGGTATAATCCCCTCTTGTTGTTTCTTCTTTTACAAATACATTGGTATAAGGAATAGGCAATAATTCTTTAGTGGTTCCATCCAAAACCAAACCTGACAACTGAACTAAACTGTCTTGACTTTCTTGTTGAGTCAAGCCATCTTGTTGAAAAAGAAGCAAAAATGAAATTCCAAGAACGAAATATTTCCACATAATACAGTATTTTGATAAGATATAATATTTATGTTCAAAGCTACAAAAAGGAAACGCTTTATAAAAAGGTATAGACCCTGTATCTTCGCTTATTAACATAGTTTTAACTGGATGATGCCTTGAAGCCTTTATCCGTTGCCTGCTTGCAACAAATATTAACAACCTTTAAAGTTAGCTCGGCGTTTTTCAACAAAAGCAGAAGCGCCTTCTACAAAGTCTTCACTCCCTGTTAAAGTCCCAAAACTATTAATTTCTGCTTCATATCCGTTAGCACCATCTTCAAAATAGGCATTCGTACACTCAATTACTTTTGTAATAGCTAAAGGTGCTTTAGTCGCTATTTTATTAATAATTTCTTTAGCTTTGGTAACCTCTTCCCCTACTGGTACTACATGATTTGCCAAACCTAAGGTTTTTGCTTCCGCCGCACCAATCATATCGGCAGTCATAGCTAATTCCATTGCCTTCCCTTTCCCCACATGCTGAATTAATCGTTGTGTTCCACCATAACCTGGTATAATACCGAGATTGACTTCTGGTTGACCGAATCGAGCTTTTTCACCAGCTATTCTCATATGACAGGCCATCGCTAATTCACAACCACCGCCTAAGGCAAAACCATTCACTGCTGCGATGACTGGTTTAGGAAAACGTTCGATTAAGAACATAATGTCATTTCCTTTTCGAGATAGATTACTGCCTGCTTTGGCATCCATTCCTAAAAATTCTTTAATGTCAGCTCCTGCGACAAAAGCTTTCTCTCCCGCCCCTGTAACAATAACCCCTTTGATGGATAATTGTTTTGGTGTTTTATCTTCGCCAAAAAAATAAGCCAGTTCATCCATCGTGCGCTTATTCAAAGCATTCAAGGCTTTTGGTCTATTCAAAGTAACGACTAAAATATTATCTTCTTCTTTAATTAATAGATTTTGGTATTCCATTGATTGTATATTTGATTGAGTAAAGTAAGTGTACTGACAAAATTAGTTATTAATAGTGGTTTTGAGAGCAATAAGCCTAGTTTTATTTTTTCCATTAAAAAAATGTTAATCTACTCCACAAATAACACCATTCTTTGTTTCTTTTGTTTTTTTAGTTAAACTTTGAAACTATACTAGAAACGGGATAAATTTGTAAAAATTAATTTAGAAGTCAGAAGTCAGACCGTCCCGATTTTTCATCGGGACTGTCAGAAGTCAGATAAGTCAGGATTAAATGATTAATTATCAGCATATCATGGTTTTAAAATCTGATTTCTGACAGAAAAATGTAGCTCCCCATCCTTTAGGGTTCGGAATTATAGCCTCCCGTCAACTGACAACCGAAAACGCTTAAAATTTAATAACTATAACCTATGAAAAATTTAGTTCTTTGGATGTGTTTTTTTCCTATCGCTTTGATAGCGCAAACACCAACTGTTTACACCATTCAAATTGGCACATTTGTCAATCCAAAAATAACGGAGTTCCATTCCATTAAATCAGCCGGTTTTGTGTATGCTATTCCTTTTCAAGATAAATTTTCTAAAGTTTTCTATGGGGAATATCGAGATGCACTTACTGCACAAAATGCGCTAAAAAACATCAATTCAAAAGGCTTTGGTGGTTTTGTCACTCAAAGAAAGTTAAACAATGCTCCTCCTACTATTGTGGTACAATTTACCACCAAAAAAATAGGTACCCCTATTGATTGGGCTGATTTTAATGCTGTTGGAAAATTATACACTATTTTAACGAATCCAAATATTATCAAATTAGTAACTGGTCCTTATTCGGATATCTCCACCGCTAGAAAGCGAGTAGCAGCTATTCGAGCCTTAGGGTATAAAGATGCTTTTGTAAAAACGATAAATACGACATTATTACACGAAGTAGGTGACTTCGAAAGAGGCGTTGACAAAGTAAAACGAGACTTAAACACTGCCGTAGAAGGTATCTTAAGTGATGGCTCTTTAGGTACTAAGAAGTCTATTGACACAAACAGCAGGCTTGGCAATATTCCTACTTCTTTTGACACTCCAAGTACAAACATCGAAAGTAACTCAACAAATAATTCATCTAAAAATAATATCCCTGTTATCCGACCATTAATTAAACGAACATCGGCACTGGATTTACAAAAGGTTTTAAAACTAAACAACCATTATAAGGGTAGTTTAGATGGCTTTTACGGGAAAGGCACCGCAGCAGGTTATCAAAATTTTATTGATTCCGATTTAGTCTATAAAAAATACGTCCTATTTGATAGTTATTTTTCACAAGAAAAAGGAGGAGATATTCAAGGTTTTCAAGGTATCATTAATACCTTGCTACAAAGTCCAAATACTGCTTTGATTCAGTTAAGTAATAACAAATTGCCCTTAGCAAAAGCCTATCAAGCCTATTGGTTAATCGCTAACAACCAAAATCTTGCCCAAATAAACCAGTTAATGAATGCGGCAATAAAGGAAACATTTGCTGATAAAAAAATAAAAAATGCCCCACCATTCGATTTTAATGTCAACTATTCCTACGAGGATTTAACGCAATTTTTCTTACATCTTAGGTATTTGCACGCTGCACCAAAAAATGCCAATTATAGTATCCCATGTTGGTTATTTGAGCATCATCCTAAAGCTGCTTTTGCTGCATTTAAAGCCAATTCAAAATTTGCATCTTTTGCCAATACTAAAATTAGCGCTTGCAAAAATTTTGATAATTGGCTGCCCATAAAAATGATGAATACTATCGTCGAAGCTTTGCAACCAACTACTTTGTCAGTAGAACAGCAGGCACATCAAAATACATTGGCAACAGCACGAAATTTTCAATATCTATTTCCAGAAAAACTAAATAAAAGCCAAAAAACAATAACGGATAAATGGCTAAGAGATTTTTGGAAACAAATGGAGAGTAGTGCCAACAATTATCCCGTTTTAGGTAAGAATATTACTACCTTAAAAGTCTTATTTTTTGAATCTCAAGTTTTATTAGAAGATTACTTTATGGATAAGGGATTTACACCTGATGCTGCCGAAGGATTGGCATTAAGCATCTTAAAAACCTATGTAGAAGTCCCACTGGAAGTTTATGGAAATTAGTAAGACTAGGGTTGATATTTTAGTTTCTTAGACAAATCCCGTGAAATAAGATTTTCACGGGATTTGTCTAATCTACTTTGGGACTTTAGAAGTAGTAATTTCTTAAAGCACGGTCGTCAGGAGATGACCAGATATAAATTCCAAGTCTGGAGACCATAGCCATCAAGTTAACGATTTGAAATAGCTAATTTTTAAAGCTAGACACGTTGAAAACATTGGTTTGAAGATGAAATCTTCAAACATCAGCAGAAACGTAAGTCGTTGATTGTCAGCAACTATTTTCTTAGCCTAACGGCCTGTAGATAATCGTAAGAACTCCAAGTTCAGGAAGCTCTTGCAAACGAAAAAATTTAACATAAACACTACTATATGTCCTCTAATAAATATTAATCCTAAATTCTACCCCAAAAGTTCTTGGTGGATTAAGGGCAATTCTTGACCAGAATCTTAAAGGCCAAACGTGTTGAATATAGGTTTGATCTAGTAGGTTTCTACCCCAGATAGCAATACTGTATTTTTCATCTTTAGAAGAAACACCTAAACGACCATTCACAGCGTGAAAAGGTACTCTTGCTAAAGATTCTGTATTATAAACATCGTTAAAACTTTTACTGGTGTAATTATAGTCTAACCGAGCTAAAAATTTCATGGTACTTCCAAAATTGCCTGTGAATTGTGGCGTGAATCGGAAAGTAAAATTTGGTGATTTGTATAAGCTATTCCCACTTAAATTTACAGGTTGGCCAATTAAATCTACAAATGGAAAATCAAAGTATTTTAGACTTTGTCCACCAACAGCCATGTCTGTTCTAAAGTGGTCACTCCAAATAGCTGTCCATTCAGACTCTACACCAACGCCCTCTGCTGATTCTGCATTAACGACCTGTGTAGATTGACCTGCAACGACAAATTCTTGTTTGTCTTTATAAACGGTTGCGAATGCTGCTGTATTAATTTTATGTCGATTAGTTGTCTTCATTTTTAAACCAATCTCATAGCTATTAATAGATTCCGGCTCAAAAATTAAGCCACCAGACCGTTCAGTTGGACTAAGCGTTGTATTAAATCCAGCACCTTTAAATCCTCTAGAAACATTCACATAGATTAAGAAATTATCACTGGTTTTAAAATCCATTCCAATATTACCTGAAACAAAACTTCTTTGGGCTTCTCTAGCTTGAGGAGCATCTTCTGAGCCAATTTGTTGAAGAATAAATTGAATAAAATTGATTTGAGTGCCTGGATTCAACTGTTGGAAATAAGATAGGTTTCTATCCTCCCTTGTAAATCTCAAACCTCCATTTATTCTTACTTTCTCACTAATTTCATAAGAAGTAGAACCAAATACAGCAAAACTTTCAACATTTTGCGTCGCTTCAGAATTACCATCTGCTGAATAGTTAGGGACATCAAAAGAAGCAGGCAAACCAGCTACATTTCTAAATACAGGTATCCAAGCCTGACCAAAAGTAAATCTATCTTTAGATTGAATCTTCTCATTTAAATAAAATAACCCGCCAACATAGAACAATTTGGCATCTTTTCTAGGCGTTGAAAATCTAATCTCATGGGAACGTGTTTCATAATCAATCGTTCTAAGAATGTTAGTGAAATCTAATTCATTATGGTCAAAATCATTTTCTCCGCCAGAATCAGAAACATGATATCCAGAAAGAATAGTTAAGGTATTCTTATCTCCTACTTTAATCTCTGCTTTTCCAGAAAAGCCACTAATATTTCTATTAAAAAATGGGTCATCAAAATTGGTCCTTGTTTCTCTATCCAAGAAATCGTCATCTTGCACAGGAATAGGGCCACCAAATTCAGGCTGTTTAAAATCTAAAGGAAATTCTGCTTTAAAGTCTTTACTTCTTTCATATTTAAGGTTAATATTAACCTTTTCATTAGGCACATATAATAAAGATAAACGACCACCTGCAAATTGCGTTTTATTCTGGTCGCTCGCACTTTCATTATTCACGATTCTAGTAAAACCATCTTTTTGCTTATAAGCACCCGTCACCCGCACTGCCAACTTATCCTTTATCAACATAATATTAGCTTTAGCACGCGTTAAAAATAAACTGTAGTTACCTCCAGTAAATTCAACCGAACCGAAATTAGCCATCTGGGGCTTTTCTGTAACGACATGCAAAACTCCGCCAATCGTATTCTTTCCAAATAATGTCCCTTGAGGGCCTCTCAATACTTCTAGGCGCTCAATATCCATCAATGAACTATTAAAATGGTGCGACCTAGAATAGAAAATATCATCAATATATAAGCCTACGGAATTTTCAATACCTGCATTTACAAAATCACTATTCAATCCTCGTAGTGTAAAAGTAAAAGCACCTGGTAAATAGGAATCAGTAATTAAGTTAGGAATATTCTGGAAAGCTTCTTCTACACTATTGGCATTTTTCTCTCTTATCTCCGCAGTATTTACCACAGAGATAGCAATAGGCACATCTTGCATTTCTTCTTTCACTTTATTTGCCGTGACAAACACATCTTCTAATTTTACCGTTCGAGATTCTAATTGAACGTCTTGCTCGACTTCAAAAAGTTTCCCATCAGGTGTAACTCGAATAAAATCAGAAAACTCCGCATATCCTAAATACTGAAAACGGACCAATTGGTAAGTTTGGTCTTTTTGATATGGAATTTGAATTTCATAATTCCCCGCTTCGTCTGTTTCCGTAAAAGCAGGTGTTCCGTCGGCATAAACCTGAGCTGCAATTAAAGGCTCACCCGTTTCAATGTCGGTTACTTTTCCTCTAACAATTGTTTGTGCGCTCAAAAATGTTCCCAAAAACATAAAACTCATAAGGGAAGCAAATACATTCAAGTAAACTTTTTTCATTATAGTATGCATTAAATAAATAAAAATGAAATCAACTCCTTGCATATTCCATCTTAAAATACTTGTAAAAGTAAATTCCCTTCAAGATGAAATACCTCTATGATTTTTTAGTAGTCAATTAGATAAAAGGTTAATTATGTGTAGTTATGTGTTAATATATAAAGTGTATTTATGGTAACGACTAGGGGAGTATTAATAATTTCTTGCTCCGATTATATCGAAGCTTAGAAAGGGAGGTTGGGAGGAGAAGTCTAATAAAATGCTGAATAATTACTATTTATCAAATTTCGTAACAGTAATAATCCAAATTATGTTATTCCATTTTCAAGGGGAAAGTATCTAGGGAGATAATAAAATATAATGGGGAGTAAACTACTTTTCAAACAAAAATACAGACAAATAAAGCAAGTAACAACTAAATTTTATATATTTAATTATTATATTTTTACATTACTAACAATCAATACTTTAATAAATTTTAGATGGTCAGATAAATAAGTAATAATTATCCGTTGGGAAGCTAATCCGTTGGGAATATTATTTTGCCCAACGGATTAGTTTCCCAACGGATTCCTACATACATCATCAAAATAAATAATATCAATTTTCAATCTGACGCCCTATTAAAGCTTATATTATTAAAAATTGAATAAAACAATTGTTAATTTTTAATTATTCATAGCCCACTATATGAGGTTTGGATAATTTGTTGAAAAGAAATAATTCTTAAATACTCTTCAATAATTATACCCTTTTTAGCGTAAACCCAAAAGTAGAGCCTATTCCTTTAGAACTTCTTACATTAATTGTCTGCTTGTGGGCTTCTATAATATGTTTTACAATGGATAAGCCTAAGCCTGAACCACCAATTTGTCTAGACCTACTTTTATCAGCCCTATAGAATCTGTCAAAGACATGATTTAGGTGTTCTTGGGAAATACCTATACCACTATCAGCAATTTCAACAAGAATACGGGAATCCATATCATAAAATCCAACTTTAGTTCGACCATCTTCTCTACCATATTTAATAGAATTTTCAATCAAATTGACTAATACCTGTCGAATAGCTTCTCTATCTGCTTCTACTCTAAAATTTTGGTTAGCTCCTTCTTTATAAATGAGGGTAATATTTTGCTTATTGGCTTTAATTTCTAAATCTTCAAAGACTTCTGCTACTAAATTTTTTAAATCGAAGACTTGCATTTCCATTGATAGCTTGCCCGACTCTAGTTTATTTATCGCCTCTAAATCTGTAACAATAGTATTCAGTCTCTCCACGTTTTTTGCAGCCCTCTGTAGATATTTCATATTTATATTGTCATCATACAAAGCACCTTCTATTAAAGTGTGAATAAAGCCCTGAATATTAAAAATGGGAGTTTTAAGTTCGTGAGAGACATTGCCAAGATAAAGACGGCGATAAGATTCCATTTCTTTTAAAGAGTTGATTTCGGTCTGTTGCTCCAATGCCCAATTGGCTACTTCCACTTCTACTTCTTGAATAATATCCGTATCAACATCTAAATCTTTGTTTTTTGCTTCTGGTTGTAGTTTAAATTTGTGAATACTTTTATAAATCAGTTTAATTTTTCTATAAATATATTTTTTTACATAAAACAAAATAGAAAAATAGGAAGATAAACCAATCAGTCCTAGAATAAGTATAAATTGCCAAGTCCATTCTATCCAACCCAAAATGGAAAATAATAATAAAAACACTCCATTAAAGGTTACAATTACCCCCGAAGCATAAATGGAAATTTGTCTTGGCGTTAAATTTTTAAGCATAGAATAAAGGCTGAAGGGATAAATTTATGGTGCTGACATGGTGTGGGCAATCCCTTGAGTAGAAAGATAAAAATATTTTTGTCTTCCATTAAAATTCATATTTATATCCTACACCTTTAATCGTTTTAATATAATCATTTCCTAATTTTTCTCTCAATTTTCGGATGTGAACATCTATTGTTCGATTACCTACAATAACATCTGTTCCCCAGATTTTATTAAATATCTCTTCTCTCGTAAACACTTTACCCGGTTTTGAAACCAACAAACCTAATAGTTCAAATTCTTTCTTCGCTAATTCTATTCTTTCTTCCCCTCTAAACACTAAAATCTTTTCTTTATCTATAATTAAATCTCCTGCTTCAATTATTTCTGCTTGGTCGTCTTCCTCTTTTCTATTAGACCGTCTTAATAAAGCATTAACTCGACTTATTAATACTCTTGGTCGAATAGGCTTGGTAATATAATCATCTCCACCAACATCGAGTGCTGCAATCTGAGAATAGTCTTCATCTCTAGCAGTCAAGAAAGCTACGACTGTATTGTTAAATAATTGTTCAGACCGCAATTGACGACAAACCTCTACTCCATCCATCTCGGGCATCATAATATCTAAAATAATAAGGTCTGGTTTTACTCGTCTAGCCTCTTCCAAGCCCCGCAAACCATTATCCGCAGTAGATACTCTAAATCCCTCCTTTTGTAAATTATATTTGACGAACTCTAAAATATCTGGTTCATCATCTACGACCAATATTTGAGGATTATCATTCATTTTCTATAGTATTTTTTAAGTTTGATAACAGCTATACATCTACGTTTTAGGATTCAGGGTCAAACCAACATAAATTGAAAGACAACAAATTATAAGTAACTTATCCGTGTAGTTTTTACGGGACAGATTTATGATTTAATATTTATCTCGTCCAAAAGACGGGATGATTTATGATTGGTCGCTCTAAGAAACGACGAAAAAATATTTTCGGTAATTTAAACCGTCAGTAGTATAGATAATCACAAACTTAACATTATTACTCCTCTAATAGATTGATTAGGCATTAATTTAGTGTTAAGAATTAGCCATAGATAAATTCGTATGCTGCCTTAGAAATAACCCTAGCATCTTCATCTTCATTCAATCGCTCTCCTAACATATAGATACTAAAAGAGTACGGTCCATTTTTTTCATCTAAATGATTGCCCGCTACCCAATCAGAAAAATCATCTAAATTATAGTAAATCCCTAGTTCATAATGCTGTTTGACTAAATCGTAGACAACAAACAATTCAAAATGAATAAACTTGTCAGAATAAATTTTGAGATACATTGGGTGTTCCAACAAATCTTCTAAGAAAGGGTCTACCCCTGAAGATTCATAAGGAGGGAAAAAGAAAATTTCGCTTTTTACATTTAATTTATTCAAGTAAAATTGAATTAAATTCAACTTTCCTTTAAGTAAGCGAGAAGGAATATTCTTTAATTCTATTTGGTCAAAAGGCTTCCAATCTTTATTATACAAATCAAAATAGTCTACATTTCCAATCCGTGCTTTATAATCAAATCTTGGATTACCTGGTACTACATATCCTGGATAATAAAATCGTTTTCCTTCCTCTATTGCAAATTTCATTTCCAATAACATGGTATAAAATCCAAGGCTGTGCTGGTCGTATTTAGGATTAAAAATACCATTAATACTAGCAATGCTTTCTTTTCCAACATCAAAAAAACTAGCAGCCACTAACTCCTCGCCTAAATATACTTCTATTTGACGGGTGTCATAAATAGAAAAATTAGCACCAGCCATTAAAGATTGGTTCAAGGTTCTATGAACACCTGATTTAAAACGAACTCTATGTTTTTGATATAACCGTTCTTTTTTTGCATCTATTCTGGCAGGCCCAACTTTGTAGGTAAATAGGCGTCCGTTGCGATTTAGTAATTTTCTCGACCGTTTTTTAAAAGCAAAATCTTTTAAATCTTGTCGAATCCATATCGCTGAAAAAAAACCTTTTTCCATAAATAGAAACCAACAAGTAAAAATGGTTTGTCCCATTCTAAACCATCCTTTAGCCAAATACTCGTCTAAATTTTCTGCTGGAATACGGTTTATTGGATAATGTATTTCTGTGTACATTTCTAGTGGTATGCTAAATTATTCAGTGTCTAAATGATAATTGAATTATTTCATAATTCATGCCATGTAATGCCTGTTTTCAAAAAAAAATGAAAATATCCCAACTCAATGATAGCAATATTTTGGGACATATTCTTTGTAAATAATTAAAAATTATAATTTTTTGTAATATAATATCAAAATGTCTTCTTATTTAGCTATCCCCATTCTTGCCTTCTTACCTTTGATTTTTTCTTTTTGAATTAATTTTAAAAGGCTGGACATTTTATCTCGCTTAACCGCAGTAAAAGCGTAAAAATCTTTTACCTCAATTAAGCCAATTTCTTCTTTTTTTAATTGACCTTTTTTAGCTAAAAAACCAACGATATCAATTTTATTTATCTTATCCTTTTTTCCTTTTCCTATCCATAAAGTTTGCCATTCTGGAGGCGGGGGTGTCTGTTTTTCTGCTAGTACCATTTCTGTTGGGGTCTCCAACAAATATTTTGGTAAATATTCTTCTTTGTGCATCAGCAAAACCACCGTTCCATCTGCGTGCATCCGAGCAGTTCGGCCATTCCGATGGGTAAAATCTTCCGCACGCACGGCTAAGTGATAATGCACCACATATTTGATGGATGGAATATCTAAACCCCTCGCTGCTAAATCCGTGGTTACCAGAATATTATAACTCCCATTTCTAAATTTAGATAAGGTTTTTTCTCTATCAATTTGCTCCAATCCGCCATGAAAAATATCATGAAAAACACCCTGCTGCTTTAGAAATTCGCTAACTCTTTCTACCGTTTCTCGATAATTACAAAAAACTAACATTGCCGCCGCATCGACATTACAAATCAGTTGATACAAAGTATTCAATTTATCTTTTTCAGGGGAATTAACCACTCGAATAGACAATTGACTTTCTTCTTTTTTAGGTTTTGAGAATGCTAATTTTATAGGATTATTAATACCTGCGAATCTAGGTATTTGAATAGTATCCGTAGCTGAGGTCAATATTCGTTTTTCAATCTTAGGCATGACTTTGATAATATCTTTCATATCCTCTTGAAAACCAATCTCTAATGACTTATCGAATTCATCTAACACCAACATTTTAGCCCATTTTAGGCTAATATTTCGACGATGCACATGGTCTGCTAATCGCCCAGGAGTAGCTATCAAAATTGCTGGTGGTTGCGACAAATTACGTTTCTCAATACGAACTGGATGACCACCATAACAACAATTAACCTTAAATGGAATTTTCATACTTCGTACGACCGATTCAATTTGCAAAGCTAACTCTCTAGTTGGTGCAAGAACGACTGCTTGCACTTCCCGATTATCTCGTTCCAAATGTTTTAAAATAGGTAGTAAAAAAGCCAATGTTTTACCTGTTCCCGTTGGAGAACGCAAAACTATATCACGACCCTTATCGTCCGCTGCCAAGGTAGCTAATTGCATCTCATTCAATGCTTCAATGTCCAAGTGTTTTAATACCCTTTTTAGCTGCGCTTCAAAAGTTAACTTCTCTGATTTTTGCATTAATTATTTTGTGTAGGATAAACATTAGTAG
>CAYMSC010000154.1:0-12114 GCA_964392805.1 uncultured Saprospiraceae bacterium | reverse complement strand
TAACTTTTCTCAATCGTTTACATATTATAAAAACGACTTTTCGTTCACCCTATTTATATAATCATATTGGTTTAATAAGGGATTTAGCAAATAATAACCTACGCATTTGAGCTTGTCTTTTTTACCTCATACTGCGTTAAAAATTCTTTGCATAGCAGGGCTACGGAAATAACTTTTAGTGAAAAATGAGGGCAAAAAAGACCGTCCAAATGATGGAGTTATTGTTTTGCCGTTACTAAAATCCTCAACTGATAAATCCCGTAATATAATCGACAAATCTATTCACACTATTCATGGTCACTTCTTTATCTAGAATTCGTTCGGTGAACCAAAATAGCGAAACCAAGATTAGTAGAAGCGAACCATACGTTATGAATTGCGGATAATATTTCCATTTCCGCAATAAAAACAAAATTGGAAATGCTACCGCAATGATTGCTAATTGGCCCAATTCAACACCAATGTTGAATCCAAATAAGGAGAGTGCTAAAAATTCTCCTGTTAAACCGACTTCCCCTAATACAGCGGCAAAACCGAATCCATGAAATAAACCAAATCCAAAAGCTATCATCCATTCTTTCTTAAAAATAGGGCGAATGTTGTGATAGGCTGCTAGCCCAATAGATAGGGCGATAATGGATTCGACAAGCCTTCCAGGTAAATTTATGACTCCCAATGCGGCTAAACTCAGGGTAATCGTATGGGATATAGTAAAAAAAGTAACAATGGTTATTATATAAATTATAGCAGGTTTGAATTGCTCTACGGCCCGCCAAATACCTGCTGATTCGGAATAATTCATCAAACTGAAGCTCGTCTTTTCTGTTTTGTCAGAAATTGGTTCTTCCCTATGTACTACTGCGGGTAGTAAAAGTGCTATAATAAATAAAATATGGTCTATACCTATCCAAATATGGTGCATTCCACTTTCTATCATGTTCAAAAATCCTTTCATGACCGTACCTTTAGTAAGGTCCAATCGCTGCTCCGTATTCCCTGGTTCAAAAGATAATGAAATTAAAGCTTCATTATTGATAATCCCAGCCTTCCAATTATAAAAAATAACCTGTAGGCCTCTATGTGTTGGATCCGTTTCTAAAATACCATCATATCTTATAGTTAAAGCGTCTGGAATCTCCGTGACTTTTTCTAATTTGAATCGGTATTTCACAAAATCTCCTAAAGTGCCCGAAGTAGTAATTTCTGGATCAGTCAACGTTATTGGATGGTTTCCTAGTACAGAAGAAAATGCAAAATGGTCTAATATATAATTTTTGATGATAGGCAAATGAGCCTGGATTTCTGCTATATCTTTTTTACCTGTGATTCCTAATTGCAAAGCTTTATCTAAATCTCTTGTCGTAACTTCATAATAACCACCAATGCTGTCTTGATAAACATATAAAAATATATAACTCTGATTTGGAGCATGTGCATAACTTTTTGTGGGTAAGAAAACATAAAACAAAGCTAGCAATACAATAAATGTTCTGAAGTATTGTATATTCATAAAGGGATTTTTTTTAAAGAGTTATTCCAACTTTTATATAAAATTGATACTAATTCTACTTTGGGGCTTTAAGTCTCGCTCGCTTCGCGAGCTCGACTAAGGGATTTTTAAGGGGGAGTAATCAGATGATTTTCAATGAAAATCATCTGATTACTCCCCCTTAAAATCTCCTCCTGCGAGTCGCCGAAAACGACGAGCAGCGTATTAATCTAGAGTCCCAAAGTAGAACTAAGCATACTAATTAAATGGACAATAAGCTTATTCAATTCTTAAACCTTTTATCAATTTAGTACTTGTATTTATCTTTTTTAAGGGTTTTCTTATAAAGAATCTTGCCTAAAAATCAAGGCAAAGTCTTGAAAAATATTGATTTAAAGTTGATGCCGATAGCTATCGGCATCAACTATCGGCTCGGCGCTTAAATAAAAGATGATGCCGATGGTCGAAGTTTTCAACTTCGACCCTATATCCTTCACATTTTTAATGTGAGTTTTAATAAATATATTTTTTATATACAAGAAAATTATTTATCTTTTTTAGTTTAAAGTTTGACAAACAACAAGTGCTATGACTTTCTATAAAATCGGATAAATCATTCTTTTCAATCTTTTTAGACACTAAGTAATAACGAAAAAATAACTCTCTAAAAAAAACATTTTCAAATGACTAATTTTAATATTTATCATACAATAACCTATTTACTATTAAGTATTCAAAAAAGTTTCCCTCAGCAAAGCGCTCTAGAATAATTATAAGAAATAAAAATCCATAAATGGTATAATCACACCATTTACGGTTACTGTTAGGGTACTTTCATGTTTCTGTTGTACCTATTTTAGTACTATTTCGTTTCGTCACTCACAATAAGTAGTAATATAAAATAACTTCAGATTCTTCTGAGTCAAAGAACTAATTGGCTTACACTCTTTTTGTCTCTGGACAAAAGCCAACTCGGTTTAAAGTGAACAATTTAGTTATCTTATTTCTTTGACGAGAATCTAAATTTATTTTTATCGCGTTCCTAATTATTCAATCATAGCCTTTGGCTAAATTATAATCCCCGTTTGATGGCGAATAATAAAACACTCATATTATCAATATATGATATTCAACTGATAGTTAGAAAGTATGGCTTGGATAAAATAATGGATGAGCTTATACAAAATACTTTAACAGCAATAAAAGAGTATAATCCTGAAAAAACGCGTATCCCAATTCGCTCAGGATTTAACTATGAGATACCTCATATTGGACTCGTAGAATGGATGCCACTCCATCAAAAAGAAAAAGTTGTGAATATTAAAGTAGTCGGTTACCATCCTAATAATCCTCAGATAAATAATTTACCTACTATTTTGTCTACTATTTCCACTTATGATACGACTTCGGGACATTTAGTGAGTCTAATGGACGGAGTACTGCTAACGGCCCTTAGAACTGGAGCTGCATCTGCGGTAGCAAGTAAATACTTGGCAAATCCTAAAAGTAAAATATTGGGACTGATAGGTTGTGGCGCGCAATCTGTTACTCAATTACATGCTTTATCTCGAATATTCGACTTTCAAAAAGTCATGATTTATGATGTAAATAGGAGTGCAATGTTATCCTTTCAAGAACGTTGTAAAGTATTAAATTTAAGCATAATATTTGAATTTAGTACGATTGAAGAAATAGTTCCAGTTGCGGACATTATCACCACAGCCACTTCAATTGCTGTAGGTGAAGGCCCACTTTTTGAAAATTTACCAACAAAATCACATCTTCATATAAACGCTGTAGGTGCTGATTTCCCGGGTAAAGTAGAAATTCCACTTGATTATTTAGAAAAAAGTTTTGTTTGTCCTGATTTTATCGGTCAAGCGGTCCTAGAAGGAGAATGCCAACAATTGACAAATGAACAAATTGGCGCAGATTGGACAAAAGTGGCTCAGTATCCATCAACTTATACGCCTATCCAAAATCAGCGTAGTGTTTTTGATTCTACAGGATGGGCTTTGGAAGATTACGTCGTAATGGAATTATTTAAGAAATATGCTACGATATTAAATGTAGGACAGCTAGTAGAAATAGAGTATATTCCAGAAGATAATAAGAATCCTTATCACTTTGTTAAGTCAGATAATGTAGTTCACATGCAGTTAAAGGAGAAGGCGTTGATAGATTCTAGGCTTACTCTTTAACAGTTGAATAATTCAGAAGTTTTACTCCTATTTATTTATGTCTTGGTACTTATCATAAAATATATCGTTCCAACAATGGTCGATAGTTATCGTTGATTTTCATCAATTATTGTTAATTAAAATTGTTTGAATAAATCGCTTTCTAAATTCTACATATTTACCATTTTGATAAGTAGTTCCTAGTTCAAATATGCTTACTTTCTTAATGTTTTGTGGGACTTCAGAGAAAGGCATTTTAGGAAAAGTCCATAAATGTCTCGGCGATTGAATAATCGATAAAGGAGTGATCTTTGTAAGCCGACTATTCCAATGTTTTATATAGTTTTTTATAAAAAGACTAAATCTTTCGGATGCTATTTTATTAAAATAAACACGCCCCTTTGTTTTTTCAGTAGCAATTATTTCTTCAACGGAAGAAGTTGCTTGAAGTGTTTTGGATAAATCGGCATTACTAGCACCCCAAGTAATAGGTAATATTGTATTTGGATTAAGGTAACTAAAGCTAGTCAAGGTAAATTGGTAATCAAAAGGAGCAAAGAAATTAGGCGGTAATCTATAAGTTTGCCCATCGACTGCCTCTGCCTCTATTATATAGGTATAAGTCATTGGAACACTATGCCAATATAAAGAAGGAGCATTGCCCCAATATTTATTGCTAATAATTAAAAGAAAAGAAAATAGGATTTGCCATTTATTAAAAACAAAAAGATTGCTAAAACCTTCTTTTCGAAATAACAGAATTAAAAAGGCAATATCCATTAGGGTCCACACCCAAAAACAAATACCTGAAGTTAGAAAGACGCCTATGTGGAAGCAGATAAAACCAAGTAGAAACAAGCGTGCTAGTTTATGGTTTAAGAGAAAGAAGATACAACCAAATTCTACCACAACAACAATTATTTTTAGTGGTGTATTAATTATTGCTAAAATGGCGGTACTATGCTCTATAAATTCAACAGGCATAAAACTCAACCAACCATTTGGATAAGTAGCAGGTAGTAAATTATAGATATGCTCATTTAATAGCCACCCAGAAAGTAATTTCATAGACCCAGAATGCCAATATTGAGCAATAAAAATACAGCTAATGATAAAGAATACATCCTTTATGTGATGTGTTTTCGTCAGAATATAGAATAAAAAATAGGCAGCGAAACTCATTAAAACGTGAATCGGCATATAAGGAATAGACCAAGTAAATCCACTTATTGCGGTAAACTGATGAATCATTATATGTACAAAAGGTAGAAAGAGTAGCGTAAAAATAGGGCGCCACCAGATAAGCGGAATAAATAGAAGCAATAGTAATCTATCAGATAAATGACTTTGGTTAAAATATAAATTAAAGTCATAAGTGGAATAAGTCCAAGCTAATAAAAAAGAAGCAGTTATAACTAAAAATCTTAAGGCTTTAAAATGGGAAAAAACGGTCCACTTAGTCCATAATCTTACTCGAAAACCAATAAGTAATAGTACAAATGGAATTAGGAAAACTATTCTAAAAGTGGTAAAGGATTGTTGAAAAAATGCCAATAGAATAGATGGCTCGTGATAGATGGAAAGCGGAAGAAATTTCGTAAAAATAATAAAGGTAAAATTAAGGCCTGTAAATAGAACGACCATCAAAAGAATCCGTAATGTGAAGTGAAGGGTATCTCCTCGAGATATAGCATTTTCAGTAGCCCAAAAAGTATACCATTTTTGTTGAAATAGTTGTATTTTTTCTTTCATAGAGACAAAGAGAAAATTGATATTAAAACTCAATAAAAATTACTAATCAATTAATTACAAATATAAATAAAATTAAAATAACAAGTGTAAAGTATGAATTATTTGGCGCTAGTACTTAAATTTGGCTTTATTTAATTACATCAAAAATAAATGGATTTTTCTTGGAACGAAGACGCATTACAATTAAAAAAGAAAGTAATTCAATTTGCTCAAAATGAGTTAAAGGATGAAGTAATAGAAAAGGATAAAAAAGGTTCTTTCCCTCGAACCAATTGGGACAAGTGTGCTGCTTTTGGTATTCAAGGTTTAGCTGCCTCCTCTCAATATGGCGGTCAAAATGAAGAGATAGATATCCTATCAGCTATGTTGGCAATGGAAGGCTTTGGATACGGTTGTTTGGATAACGGCTTAGCATTTGCTTTGAATGCACAGATGTGGACTGTTCAATTGCCAATTTTGCATTTTGGAACATCAGAGCAAAAGGAAAAATTCTTGCCATCTATGGTAAATGGGAAATGGATCGCTGCCCATGCGCTGACCGAGCCAACTATTGGTTCCGATGTTTTCAATATGAAAATGACCGCTGAAAAACGGGGCGATGGTTATGTGCTCAATGGTCAGAAAAGATTAGTAAGTCTTGCACCAATTGCGGATGTGGCTTTAGTTTTTGCGAATGTCAATCCCAAACTTGGCAAATGGGGCGTAACCGCTTTTTTAGTTGAAAAAGGAATGAAGGGCTTTTCCCAGAGCGAAATGAGGGATAAGATGGGCTTACGAACGGTCCCTCTAGGTGAGTTAAATTTTGATAATTGCTTTGTTCCAAAAGCAAACCGATTAGGTAAAGAAGGAACAGGTTTTAGTATTTCTAATAACTCCTTAGAATATGAACGGTGTTCTATTTTGGCGAGTCAATTAGGCGCAATGGAAAGGCAACTGGAAACAGCTGTTGCTTATGCGAATAAACGAGAACAATTTGGACAACCAATTGGTAAATTTCAATCTATTTCTAATAGAATAGCTAATATGAAATTACGAATTGAAATGGCTAAATTATTATTATATAAAGTAGCTTGGCTAAAAAAAGAAGGAAAGTCGGCAATGATGGAGGCTGCTTTGCTCAAACTATATTTAAGTGAGAGTTTTTTAGATTCAAGTTTAGATGCAATCCGTATTCATGGAGGTAACGGTTATTTGACAGACTTTGGAGTAGAAAGAGACCTAAGGGATGCTATTGGAGGAGTAATCTATGCAGGAACGTCTGACATTCAGCGAAATATTATTGCCAAATTATTAGGCTTATAAAGTGAATGGCGAACAATATATTGAGATCTAAACTCATCTAGTTTTGTTGTATAGATTATTTTTTCAAAACTCCTAGCTTTTTAGTTTGATCAATTCATTGTTCATCCTTTAAAATAAAATTGAAATAGTAGTATAAATATGACGACTACCTTTCCAGAAATTATTAAAAATAGTGCTAAGCAATTTCCTGACAAGGAGGCGTTTCGTAGTGGAAATACGTCAATTACTTATCAAGAATTAGCCATTAAAACAACGCAATTAGCCAGATTTTTTATTGATAATGGAGTGCAGAAAGGAGATAGGATTGGAGTTTACTTAAACAGATGCTTAGATACTGCAATAGCTATTTATGGAATTATGAAAGCAGGTGCAATCTATGTACCACTTGACCCTACGGCTCCTAGTAGTCGTAGTAGGTTCTTAATAACAGACTGTGGGATTAAATACTTAGTGAGTAACCAAATACAACATCGGAAACTAGTCGAAATTATAGAGCAATCACCCGATTTAGCAGGCGTTATTGGCCTTTCTATAGCAGATTCGACTACACCTACGATTCCTTGGCCAACTATTTTTCAACTTGCTACAGATACCTTATCTGTTCGTGTGATGGAACATGATTTAGCCTATATTATTTATACTTCGGGTTCTACGGGAACGCCAAAAGGAATCATGCATAGCCACCATAGCGGCTTAGCTTACGCTAAATTGACGGCTAATTTATACCAATTATCTCCCGTAGATAGAATAGGAAATCATGCCCCAATACATTTTGACATTTCAACTTTGGGTTATTTTTCAGGCCCTTTTGTAGGTGCAACGACCATTATTATAGGAGATGCCTATACCAAATTACCTGCCAGTCTCTCTAGTTTGATTGAAAAGGAAAAACTAACAGTCTGGTATTCTGTCCCCTTAGCGTTAGTTCAATTGTTACAAAAGGGAGCAATAGAACAGAAAGATTTTAGTACTTTAAGGTGGGTTCTTTATGGAGGAGAACCTTTTCCATTAAAATATCTACGCGTTTTTTTGGATTTATTACCTCACGCCACTTTTAGTAATGTCTACGGCCCCGCAGAAGTTAACCAATGTACTTATTACAACTTTAAAACATTACCAGAGTCTGCTACAACTGTTCCTATTGGACAAACTTGGAACAATACAGAAGTATTAATTGTAGATTCTAATGACCGTATAATTAAATCAGGAGAAATAGGGGAATTATTAGTTCGGTCTTCTACTAGAATGACAGGTTACTGGAAGCAACCCGAATTGACTAAAAAATCATTTTATAAAAAGGTAACGACAACGGGAGTGAATCAATATTTTTACCGAACAGGTGATTTAGTACAACGACAGAAAGATGGGCAATTAATTTTTTTAGGCAGAAAGGATAGGCAAATAAAAACTAGAGGATACAGAGTAGAATTAGATGAAGTGGAAGCGGCGATACTTACTAATAAATCAGTACAAGAGGCGGTTACTTTTGTTGTGGAAGCTCAAAATATAAAGATCATCTACGGAGCTGTCATCTTAAAAGAAGACGTTTCATTATCAGCAAAAGAGTTGTATCAATATCTTGGCGCAAGGTTGCCATATTATGCAATCCCAGAAAAGATTGAATTCAGAAAAACTTTTCCTCGGACCTCAACAGGAAAAGTAAATCGTCCATTATTAAAGCAAGAAACAAATATTACACCCGCTTCTTAAATCAGTCAATTATTAAAAATTAAAAATATGGAAACCACTATTTTAATTTATATTCAAGAAGAATTACTAAACAATCATAGAGATATTGAATTATCGGTTGCAGAAGATTTACTAAGTTCAGGATTGTTAGATTCTATGGGTATTATGAGGTTGATGCAATTTATAGAAGAGACTTATAGCTTAACTATTCCACCAGAGGATATGACAATTGAAAATTTCAACTCGGTAGCTGTAATCGCAAACTATTTAAACACCATTAAAATGGCATAAATGAGAGATATGACTCATCAAGTTTTTCAGTCATCAACGGAATTAACACAAAGTCAATTACTACTTTGGTTAGGACAACGAATGAATCTGGATAATCCCATATATAATATGGCATTAAGTTTTGAATTAAAAGGAGTAATTCAAAAGGAACATTTTCAGGCTGCTTTTCAGACCTTAGTCAATAAAAGTGATACATTGAGAACTGTTTTTGACATAAAGGCGGATAGTCCAAGTCAGCAAGTGCTTAAAACATTAACCTATAAGGTGGAAACGATCGAGCTACCAAATAGAACAGCTTATGATAAATGGGTAAAAGCGCGCACAAAAAAGATTTTTGATTTGACGCAATGCCTATTTGATTGTGTGTTGGTTAAAATAGCTGATGCACACTTAATGTGGTACTTTAATCAGCACCATTTAACAACAGATGCTTGGAGTACCTCCCTTATCTACAAAAAAGTAGCAGCATTTTATCAATTATCTCTTGAGGGAAGATTGTCAGAGGTTGTTCCCTTGATTTCTTATAAGGATTATGTGTTGTATGAAAAGAATATTAGATTAAGTGATACGAATGTCCAAGCTAAGGAGTATTGGCGAAATAAACTGTCCAATTGCCCTCCTTTACCACTCCTTTATCAAGAAAAAGTAATCAATCAGACCAGTAAATCTATTCGGATAGCTATTGACTTAGGATTAGAGCGTTCTCAAAAATTACGAGACTTAGCGGCTGAAAAAGGAATTCGGTCATGGACTCAACATTCGTCTTTGTATAATATTTTTGCAACTACCCTCTTTGCTTTTTTATATAAGGTGAGTGGGCAACAGCAGTTAGTTATTGGTTCTCCTACACACAATCGACCAACAGCAGATTTTAAAGAAACGATTGGTATTTTTATAGAAACCTTTCCCTTATTTGCAGGTATTCAAACAGCTGAAAGTTTTATTTCTTTATTAAAGAAAATACAGAGGGAAAGTAATGGCTTCTTAAGATATGCCCAATCGGGTGTAGCTTCTTCTGATTTGAGCCGTAGTTTTAATGTGTTCTTTAATTATATTACTGCTCAATTTCCTGATTTTAATGGCATAGAATCCAATCCTCAATGGATTCATTCAGGCTATTGTGATCCCCGACATCATTTGCGTTTGCAAGTACACGACTTTGACAAATCTGGAAATATTCAATTATATTTTGATTTAAATGAAGGAGTGTTTAGTAAGGCAAAACAAGCAGTTGTACCGAAGCATTTTTTGACCTTATTAGATGCTTTTATAGCAAATAAAGAACAGGTCATAGATACCATTTCTATTATAACTCCAGAAGAATATCAGGCAACGATTATTAATTTTAATAAAAATAAATATGAGGAACCTGAAAGCCGAAATATTATTGAATTGATAGAAATTCAAGCCGCTGAAACGCCTACCAAAGCGTGTATAGTGTTTAAAGAAGCAACTTTGAGCTATCAAGAATTGAATGAAAAAGCCAATCAATTAGCACATTACTTAATTTCACAAGATATAGGCCTTAATTCACAAGTTGCTATCTGTTTAAAACGCTCACCAGCTTATATAATTAGTGTTTTAGCAGTTATGAAAACGGGCGCTACTTATATTCCAATTCCAAGTAATTATCCGAATGAACGTGTTTTTTATCTATTAGCAGATAGTCAAGCAAGCTTATTAATTAGTCATAGTACGCTTACCGTTTGTATGGATTTATCAAAAACGGCGACTATAAATATTGATACATTTCAAACAACTTTAAATCAATTTTCTAAAAATAATTTAGATATTTCAATTCCTGCGGATAGCATTGCTTTTTTAATTTATACTTCCGGTTCGACAGGTAATCCCAAAGGAGTAATGATTCCTAATCGTGCTTTGACTAGCTATATTAAATGGACTCAAAAGGCTTATGTGATAAAAGCGGAACCTGCTATTCCATTGTTCACAACTGTTGGTTTTGATATAACTGCTAATTCGGTTTTCTTACCTTTGATTTGTGGTGGTACGATACATGTTTATCAAGAGGGAGACAGCAGTATCGACTTATCTATTATGGACGTGTTGGCAGATAATAAAGTGGATTTTGTTAAATTGACTCCTGCTCATTTGAATTTTCTAAAAGGGAAAAAATTCAATGATAGTCGAATAGGCGTAATGTCTGTAACAGGAGATGAATTTAAAACAGAATTGGGACAACATATCTATGAAGCATTTGGCGGTAAATTATTGATGTACGATGAATATGGACCGTCTGAGGCAACTATTGGATGTATTTATCATCAATTTACACCCGAAATTACTTCGCCTACCGTTCCTATTGGGCAGCCGATTCATAATATGAATGCCTATATTTTGGATAAAAATAGAAAACCCGTTCCACCAGGAATTATTGGAGAATTGTATTTAGGAGGAGTTAGTTTAGCGGCAGGATATTGGAATCGACCAGCAATGACTAGTGAGAAATTTATAGCAAATCCTTTTGAATTCGATGCTAAAATGTATCAAACGGGTGATTTGGCACGTATTAACGAGCAAGGTATTATTGAATTTTTGGGTAGGATTGATTTCCAAGTAAAAATCAATGGACACCGTATAGAATTAGGTGAAATTGAGGCGAGAATAATTGAATATACTGGGATAACAGGTGTGACAGTAACAGTCGCAGAAACGAAAGAAGGAATAAAACATCTAGTTGCCTATTTTACTTCAACCTCTGTTATTATGCTATCTAATCTTCAGGCTTACATCGCTCAGAAATTGCCAAGGTATATGGTACCAACGCATTACAGAAACTTGGATATTTTTCCTTTGTCTCCAAATGGAAAAGTCGATAGAATGGCTTTGAAAAAATTAGAGGCTTTTGGAATTGATAGTAACACTGAATATGTAGCCCCAAAGACAGAAATAGAAGTATTAGTTGCAGAAATTTGGCAATCTGTTTTAAAAATTCCTAGAATTGGAGTTTTTGATAATTTTCTTAATTTGGGAGGTGATTCTTTGAGAGCAATCCGTATTGTGGCAAGGATTAACGAACAGCTAGATTTAGACATTTCTCTAAATCAAATTTTTGAATGGCCTACAATTTCAGAATTATCTCACCATATTATGACTGTCATTAAAGATTTATTGAAAATGGAATTAAAAGAAGGATAATTTTTATTATAGAATTCTTGTAAACAAAAGATTAAAGCATTTTTTAAATTTAATAAAAGGCCAATATAGTAAAGAGGTAGCCAAAGTGACTACCCCTTTTAACTATTTTAGTCTTATTTTCATTCATTTAGTACCATGTAAACCAAGTTTTTTTAATTTTATAGTAAGTGTTAAAATTTGAACACAATTATTTAAATAGCTGATTATCGGCGTTATAATTTTGTTAAAAAATAAATTTTACACTTTTATAAC
>CAYMSC010000153.1:0-12160 GCA_964392805.1 uncultured Saprospiraceae bacterium | reverse complement strand
GAGCAAAAGAAGCCGTCCTAGATGTTCAAGTTATTGTTTTGCCGTTACTTAATTGTTTTTATAAAAGTTTTTGGTTATGTTTGGTTATGTTGTTAATTATAATTGCTGAAATTCAAATTTAAGATTATGATAGATTATAAAGAATATATTACAGTAGAATCTGGAAAAAGGAGCGGCCAGCCTTGTATTCGAGGAATGAGAATAACTGTTGGAGACATCTTAAGTTATTTAGCTTCAGGTATGTCAAGTGAGGAAATTATTGAGGATTTTCCAAGATTGAAAAAAGAGGATATATTAGCCGTATTAGCTTATGCAGCTGATGCACAAAATAATAGAGCAATACTGAAGACTGCTGCCTAATAAATCACTTTTCTATCAAAAGAAGTAATATTATTGATAATGAAGACAAAAATTAGTTGATATGATTTTGGTTGATAATAATATATCTTACCGAGTAGCTTCTATTTTAAAAACTACTTATAAAGGTATCACGCATGTCTCTACTATTGGTCTGGATACTGAAGAGGATTTAGTATTATGGAACTATGCAACTAATAATAAATTAAGTATCCTGACTAAGGATGCAGACTTTAATCATATTCAACAATTGAAGGGGTTTCCCCCGAAAATTATATGGATAAGGAGTGGAAATGTTTCTACAAAACGCGTGGTTGAATTGCTTGAAACTCGTGAATTAGAAATAAAACAATTTTTGGATAAAACGGAATTAGGATTATTAGAGATTTGGTAAATAATAGATTTATTGGAGAGGGAGAAGTTATAAATAGAGATAAATATTTTAAATTTATAGAATGAAAATTTTGAAATTGAAGTTTTTTATGTGAAATTGAATGATTTATTTAATTAACTAAGAAGTAAAATAAACACGCAAAACCAATGAAAAAAGCAATTAGACTCCTCAAATTAATGGATTTGCTCCAACATCCGGGCAAAACTAAAACTTACCTATCCAACCTTTTTGAAGTAGACGAAAGAACAATAGAACGAGATTTAATAGATTTAAAAGAAATAGGTTTTGATAATAACAAAGACCATGCTGGACGACATTTTATCTTTCCAAATTTAAAGAATAGAACTAAAATATTTCTTACCAATAATGAAGCGGATTTTATTAGTGATTTAATGCGAAAAACGTACCCTGACCATCTATTAACCCAATCTATTCAAACAAAATTATTATTTCGCTCAGGAGGTGGACAATGGCTTTCTAGTGAGGTTAGAAAAAAATTACCTCAAATTATCAGTCAATTGAATGATGCGATGAGTATGCATTGCCAAGTTGAAGTAGAGAAATATTATTCCGCTTACCAAGGTTCAAAAATATCTAGAAAACTCCAACCCTTATTTTATACCACGAACTACCGTTACTTAATTGCTTACGAAGAAAAAGATGACCTTTTTGTTAATGTGAAAATTGATAGACTTTCTACTGTGCGAATTCTTGAAGAAAAATGTACTAAATCGCCTGATGCTACGACTGTAGATATTTTTCAGATGGCTTTTAATAAGGATAAATACGAGGTTGAAATATTATTGACTGCTTTGGCTTATCGTATTTTAATTGAGGAACGACCTGGTATTGAAGATTTTATTATTCCTTTTGAAGAGGATAAGTATAAATTTAAATTTTCGGCGACTATTGCTACACTATTACCACTTGCTCGCTTTTGTATGGGTTTGGCAGGACAGGTTAAGGTGGTTAAAGGAGACGATTTGCTTGTGCTTTTAAAGGCACGGAAGGCAGAAATTTTGTGGTGAGACAAAGTGTTTTAAAAAGAACATGAATAAGAATGCATTAATAAAATAAGGATAAAGGTTATAAAAAAGTAGTTTAAAAAGTTAGGCTACTAATTTCAAATATTGTAAACTTTGGTGAAAAACGTCTCTTAATTCATTCGCTATTATTTCAGGTGGATTTCCAGAAAGACCAAATGCTGCCATACGTTCAGCCTCTCGATATAATTTCGCTTTAATGGCTAAAGATGCAGCACTTCTAAATAAGACGGAACGACTAGGTTCGATAGAAAAATCATTAACTAAAAACATAGCAGCCTGTTTTTCTAACTTAAAGGCATTGGTGTAGTTTTTATTAGCGTTTACACTATCTTCTTTTTTTTCTGCCAAATGAGCTAAATGAGCTAAATTCATAGCTTTTTCATGTAATTCTGTACATTCTTTTTCGGCTATTTTTTTCATCTTTTTTTGATTTTGACTAAAGGTGCTGAAAATTCTGCAATTATAACGAAAGCAGGTAGTTTCAAATTATCACTTTTTTCTGTTTGTTCCAATTTTTCTTTAAGCCTTTGATTGATTTGGCTTTTAGTTCCCTTTAAAATTCCAGAGACTTCTAATCTTGCGGTTTCTTGGAATGGGAAATCAATCTGTTTTTTATGCCCTAACCAATAATCAAACCCACTTCCTTTAAAGGATTGTTTGATTATTTTATACGGTGTTATTTTCCAAATGACTAGGATAGCCAATCCATAGGCAGCATCTTCTACTGATTCGGTTAGATTTTGCCAAGTTTGACGGGTTTTTAAATCTACTTTGTTCCAATTAAGGACAATGATTTCTTTGTAATCTCCTGTTATCTGAAGTTCAACACCAGATAGATGTTGTTGGCTTTCTAAGCACACACTCGCCGCTTCAGCTAATGCTGCACATTTTCCAGCCGATAGTGTGCATTGTTCGATTAGGGTATTAAGTGTAGTCGTTTTCAATAGTAGTGTTTAGTTGGTAATAGGTATAAAAGTAATAAAAATTAAGCGTTTTAAGTATTTTCTTGTGGTAATTTTCAGTTGCGACATTATTTGTCGGAAAGGGGTGGTTATTTTGTGAATGTAATTAAAAATGTATTTACAATCCTTATTTTAATGGAATATACATGATTAATTTATACTAACTAAACTATGTTTCAATCCTTATTTTAATGGAATTAGGAACCTTTTAGCCTTTTATTCTAAATTAATTAAATTGATTTAAACAATTAATTATCAGAAGTTTAGTAGTAGTTTCTATTTCTTAATGCGAATTCGAATAATACGAAAACCTAATATTTTTATTTCTATTTCTTTCTCTTCTACTGGTTTTTCAAGTAGCGTTTTGAAAACAGTTATAACAAAAGCTGCAAAAATTAAAAGACCAATGAAGACTAATATAAATTTGTAAGGTTCCATAAATTTAGATATATTTGTTTATAAAAACTATACTATTAAAGTCAAAATGTAAAAATATAACTAATTATATTTATTTCAAAATGTTAATTTTTGTACGATAGTATTCAGAAAACAAAAGATTTATTATGATAAATTCTCTCTATAAAATAGGCAAAGTTCTCAAAAAAGAATATCCAGAATATTTTCAACCTTGGATGAATCCATTTCCAAGAAATGAGGAAGATGCAAGAGTTATCACTATTTCTGTCAAAAATGGAATCATTCAATATCCAATAGCTATTGATTACTTCAAGACAGGCAAGGTAAATAAATATCTTTATCGAAAAGTATTAGGAGCAAATGGAACAAATCTAGTACCGACCTTTTTATTTCAATATGAAACAAAAGAAGAAAAATTAAAAGATAGCATCAGAAAGGTTTTAAAAAAAGTCAAAGCGTCTTTAAAAAATTATAAGCATGATTTTATAAGCGGTGACCAGATAAATAATGAATTATCCGCAGAAATATTAAAGCTGCCATTTAATAAAGAAAATCGCTATTTATTGACCTTTAAAATAGATGGTAAATATTTTGGCGAATTTCAAGAGCATCTAGAATTATTTGAAAAAGAGGCTTATGATAAATACCGGAATAAATCATCAGCTACTAACAAATTATGTGCGATTACTTACCAACAATCAGAAGAAGTATGGGGAAGAATTGACACATTAGGATTTACTGTGAATGACAAACCGTTTAATAGAAATGGGTTCAATGATAAAGATTCTTATAAAATGTTTCCTGCCGCTCCTGCTGCGGTCAAAATATTAGAAGGGGCAAGTAAATTTGTTTTTCAGCGATTTTCCAATAATTTTTATGGCATGAAATATTTCATTCTACCACACTTTATTACAAGTAAGGAAGAGGTAATAGAAGAAGTATTGGAAGAATTTATAAATAAGACAACTGCAATACCATTATCTATTGATGAATCTAAGTCTATTATTGGAAATGAACGGATTTTAAACCAAATAATAACCGAGGAGAAATTGAGCAAAGGAGCGATTTATTATGATATTTTTTTCTATCAACCAAATAATGCTCAATTTTTAATAAAATTACATCTATCTGATGTCTTACCTTCTCAACTAAAACACATTTTTGAAACGAAAACTATTATTGAAAAAAGATATAAAAAGATAAATGATGTAGTCATACCAAAAAAGGGTAAAAAGGAAGAAGTCTTCATCCCATTTCATATCACTTTCAGAAAAATTAAAGTTTTCTTTTCCAAAAAAGTGAAAACGGATACTGTTTTCCATCCTTATTTCTTTAAAATATTAGAATCGGTTTTTTATAATAATTCGTTGAATGAATCGCAAATACTTAAAGTTTTTATGACTAAAATTCAAAGCGATTTTAAAAATAGAAGGGAATATGCTTTTCAATGGCAGCAAAGCACTAAAGAGTCTTTTGCGCTTTATCAATTCTTTTACCAATTAAATTTATTTAAAAATCAAACAAATATGGAAACTGATAATTCATCTATAGTTACATTAACCTATGAATCATTTTTATTACAGCATAAAAGCTTTTTTAAAGACGATTTATTTTTAAAAGGAGTATTTGCGCTTGCTTGTATAACTGAAAAATTACTAGAAAAACAGTACAAAAAATTTGATGGAAATCAACCTTTTTACAAAAATCTAAATGGTTTAAACTTAGATAAAAATCAGATTAAAAAAATACTACCTAAATTGACTAACAAAATTAATGAATACAAAAGGGAGACGAATAATGATTATAAATTTTATGGTAATGAAATCAAATATATTAATGACCTATCTGCACAAGCAGCTAATGGATTATTGACGGATTCAGAGATAAGTCGAACAGATATTTCTTATGTCTTTTCACTTGGAATGATAATGCAAAAGGAGTTTACTAAACAACAAATTGAAGAGAATAATAGAAAGAAAGTAGCAAAGAAGGCGGAAGAAGGTTAATTAATTACAACCTCAGACTTACAAAGTTTTCAAAACTTGGGAAGTCTAAATCTAAATAAATCGAACTTAGACTTCCCAAGTCTTGGAGACTTTGTAAGTCGGTAAAAACTAAAAATATATTCATATGACTATCAAAAACAGAAGTGAAATCATTTTTTTATACGATGTAAAACAATGTAATCCCAATGGCGACCCAATGGATGCCAATCGACCTAGGATTGATGAAGAAACGGGGAAATGTTTAGTGACAGATGTTCGCTTGAAAAGGACTGTCAGAGATTATTTATATACAACAGGGTATCACGGAAATGAAAAAGCAAGCAATTTTAAAGGCGATATTTTTATTCGAGATGAAGATGGAAAAGTAGTGACAGGAGAACAAAGAAGTAAATCTTATAAGGACAAAGAAGAATTTATAACCAAATATATTGATGCAAGGCTTTTTGGGGCAGTATCTGCGCCAAAGGACAAAAAAAAGGTTTTTAATTTAACTGGACCTGTTCAATTTGGAATGGGAAAAACATATAATAGGGTTAGAGAAAATTTTATAAAAGGAACAGGTGCTTTTGCTACTAAAGATAGTGCTACTCAAAAGACCTTTAGAGAAGAGTATAATATTGCTTATGGTTTAATCGGTTTTCACGGTATTGTTAACGAAAATGCAGCTATACATTCTGGCTTAACAGAAAAAGATGTGAGTGCATTAATGGACGGTTTATGGAATGGCACAAAGAATTTGTTGTCGAGGTCTAAAAAAGGACACATGCCCCGCTTATTAGTGAAAATTGATTATAACGAGCCTAATTTTTTCATTGGTGATTTATTAGAGAGATTAACACTTCAACCCGCAACGGGTAAGAAAGAAGAAAGTTATGAAGATATTGCCGATTTCATAATCAATACGAAAGGATTAAACCAAACTATATTAGCTAATACAGCAAAAATTGCTAAAATAACGGTAATTCAAGACGATAGAATTCAATTATCTGAACCCGTCAAAACTAAATAAAATATGGACAAGTTGCTCGTATTTGATATTTGGGGAGACTATGCGCATTTTAAAAAAATATATGCGACGACTTCGGCAGTTTCCTATGTGATTCCGCCCAAAACGACGCTTTATGGGTATATAGGAGCTATTTTAGGCTTGAGCAAAGATAAAAATGAATACCTAAATTCCTTTCAAGAAGGGAATTGTAAGTTGGCTATACAAATCGTTTCCCCAATTATCATGCAACGGATTAACACCAATTTAAGGGCGGTTTTAGGTAGAATGAAACGAACAAATAACCGTAAACCTACGATGGTAGAATATGTTTACAAACCATATTATCGGATATTTTTTTATCATAAAAATGAGACTATTTATAATCAATTAAAAAATAATTTAAAATCACATAAAACAGTTTACACCCCAACACTTGGTTTGGCTAATTTGATTTCTAATTTTTCTTTTCTTGGAGAATATGACTTTATCAATCAGACGAATAAAAATACCTTAATACAAACGGTTATTCCTAAAAGTAAATTTGTTCAGTTTGATATTCCTGCTAGTTTTAAAAATGGTAATGAAATTGTAGAATTGAGTCAATATTCAATAGAAATGGATTTAGAAAGAAATGTAACTAAGCGAGATGATATTTTACTAGATAGAAAAGGAGCAGCAATTCAAGCAGAAGTAGCTGAAAGTCAGCAATTAAACATCAATAATCATTCAATTAACATAGTATTGTTTTAAATGAAATACTTACTATCCCATACAGATAGAACCTTAGAGACACATTTGAATAATTGTGATAATATTTCTAAACAACTTTTAGAAAATAAGATAATTACTAGGGCTTTTTATGATAAAGATTTATTGGAATTTATACGACTGCATCTAGTGTATTTTCACGATTTTGGAAAAGCGACGGATTTTTTTCAGCATAGAATTATTAAAGCTGCTGAATCGGAAAAAGATAATGAAAAGGCAAAATTATTATTAAAGGAACATGCAGAGTTTATTGAGTGGTTTTCCAAACATAAGCGAACAAAAGCAGAACAAAATTTAAATGAAAATTATGAACTTGGATTCCACTCAGCATTGGGTGCTTATTTTCAGTTTGGAAATTTTTCTAATGATAATCCTATTATTGAATTTATTGCTTTACAAATTATTAAATGCCATCATGGCAATTTACCAGACTATAAAACACATGCCTTTGTTATTTATGAAAGAGATAGGAAATATTTTGAAAAACAATTAGACCATATAAATTTTGAATTATACCAGAATATTGTACAAACTTTTCAACTAATAATAGCAAAAGAACAATGGAAACCGATTTTGAAAAGATTTGAATATGACTTAGGTATAAGTAGAACTTTAAGAAAACTCAAAAAAGAAAAATCTTATCAATATTTTTTCTTACAGCATTTCCTTTTTTCCATGCTTTTGTCTGCCGATAAGGGAGATGTAAAAGTAGATAACAAAAAAATTATTAAACCAAATGTTTATATTCCTAAACAAACAATAGCTAACTATAAAAGGATTGAATTTGGTGGAAAACCTAAAAAAACGATTGATTTTACTAGAGAAGAGGCATATCAAAGTATTAAGAAAAACATATTAAAGTATTACCAGCAAAATTTCTTTTCTATCACTTTACCTACCGGCATGGGTAAGACATTAAGTGCATACAACGCAGCTATTTTACTACAAAATCAATTAAAAGAAACTGCTTTTAGAATAATCTATTGTCTGCCGTTTACCTCCATTATTGACCAAAATGAAGGCATTCTTACCGATATTTTTGAGAAAAATAATTTAGATGGAACACTTATCGCTAAGAATCATTATTTAGCTAGGTTAAAAGATAAATATGGAGAAGAAAGGTTGAGTTACCAAGAATCAGAATATTTAACTGAAGGTTGGGAACAAGAGTTTATTGTAACCACTTTTGTTCAATTTTTAGAAAGTATTTTTACCAATAAAAACAAGCGAATTCGTAAGTTTCATAACATGACGAATGCAATTATTTTATTGGACGAAGTACAAAATATTCCACCAAAATATTATCCCTTAATTGAGGTGACTTTCAAGAAAATGGCGACTTATTTTAATACCAAATTTATTTTTATAACGGCTACACAGCCCATTATTTTTGAAAATCAAGAGGAAGTAATTGAATTGACCGACCCAACCAAAAAGCTAACTTGTGCCTATTTTGAAGACTTGGAAAGGATTGAATTAGATAAACATTTATTGAATGAAGGAATATTAGCAATTGAGGATTTTAACACAATTTTATTGGCAGATATTTGCGATAATTTAGCTAAATCTTTTCTCGTAATATGTAATACAATCAAACAGTCTCAGGAAATTTATCAGTTTTTAGCCGATAATTTAGACATAGAACCTTATTATCTTTCTTCCTCTATTCTTCCGAAATTTAGAAAACAAATTATCAAAGAAATTAAAGATAATACCGCTAAAAATAGACGCCAAATTGTTATTTCTACACAAGTTGTTGAGGCAGGAGTTGATATTGACTTAGATGTTGTTTATAGAGATTTAGCACCATTAGATTCCATTAATCAATCTGCTGGAAGATGCAATAGAAATGGAGAGAATGGAACTGGAATAGTAAAGCTATTTAATTCAGGAAAAGGGAAATTATTATATGACCCAACCCTATTAAATATAACCGAAAATATTTTTTCAGAATATACTGATATTATAAAAGAAAAACTGCTCTATGAATTGAATAATAAATATTTTTCAAAGGTAAAATCTGCTGTGCAAGATGAAAATCCAACTTCTAAAAAGTTACTGGAATATATGCAAACACTTCAATTACAAGAATTAGCCAATAATTTTAAATTAATTGAAGAGAGTGATAGAAACTATAATGTATTTATTCCTTGTGAACCTGCTGCTTTTGAAGTGTGGGAAAAATATATGAATTGCTTTAAAATAGAAAATGTTTATGAGCGCAAAAGGGCTACAAAAAAACTAAAGCCAGATTTACTGCAATATGTCACTAGATTTCCTAAATACGATTATGAACCACCTGAAAAACAGAAAGAAAAAAGTATCATTTACTTAGAACATTGGAAACAACATTATAGTCTAAAATTTGGCTATATGCCGAAAGAAGATAATAAAACAACTGCATTCTTTTAACAAAAATGATATATGCATCAAACACTCCTAACCTTCCCCCAAATCCGCCTCCAACGCCGAGATGCTCACAAACTCCGCGGCTATTTCGCCAACCAATTCGGTGAAGAATCAGACCTATTCCACAATCACACAGATTCAGGAAAAGCCATATACCGCTACCCAAGAATCCAATACAAAGTAGTGAAAGGTGTACCAATGGTGGTAGGTTTAGAAGAGGGCGCAAAATTAGTGGTCGAGCGATTTTTGCGCATTAAACATTTGGACATTGACGGCTTAAAATTTTATACCGACCAGAAGAATATGAAGAGTCAGGAGTTTTTGGTGGGGGTGAAAAATGCCTTATACCAATATGAATTTGTGAATCCTTGGATGGCATTGAATCAGAAAAATCATGTGGCGTATGTTAGCATGACGGCCGAAGAAAAACAACAAAAACTACAGCGAGTATTAACTAGCAATATCTTAAATTTTCTAAAAGGGGTTGGGCATTGGGAAGAAGGGCAAGTGATGGTTAATCTACAACTGAAAGACCCCCAATTATCGGGATTCAAAGACCAAAAAATGTTGACCTTTGGTGGTGGTTTTGTGTGTAATGTGCAGTTACCTGATTATATAGGATTGGGAAAGTCAGTAGCAAGAGGGTTTGGAACAATCACCCGACTTTAAAAGTCTGGGAACCATCAAACAAAAACAACTTACATGCAAATACACCTCAATAGCTACGGCACTTACCTTCACATCAAAGACCAAATGTTTGAAGTTCGAAAAAAAGTGGATGGCGTTGTTGAAAAACACCATATTGCCGCACACAAGGTAAAAAGTATATGGGTAGGAGAGGGGATAGCCTTTTCATCCGAAGCGGTGAAATTGGCAATAAAAAACAACATAGATATTGTGTTTTTAGAATATGATGGGCAACCGATAGGAAGGGTTTGGCATAGTAAATTGGGGAGCACAACCTTGATTCGAAAAAAACAACTGGAAGCCAGTTTGAAGGAGGAAGCATTATTTTATACTAAAAAGTGGTTAGTCAGAAAAATTCAAAACCAATTAGATTTTATCCAGAATTTAGGCAAGCATCGGAAACAACATCAGGTTTATTTATTGGACAAGATAGAACGAATTGGGGCGATGTTGCGGTCTATCCAACAATTAGAAGCCGCCCATATTGACGAAGTAGCGGATAAAATTAGAGGATTGGAGGGAACAGCAGGTAGACTGTATTTTGAAACAATTGCTTTTGTATTACCAACACAATATGCCTTAAACGGGCGGTCTTATCGCCCAGCTAAAGATGCCTTTAATGCCTTTTTAAATTATGGGTATGGTGTTTTGTATAGTCGAGTAGAAAAGTCCTTGATTCTTGCAGGAGTAGACCCCTATGTCGGCTTTTTACATCGAGATGATTATAATTATAAAAGTATGGTCTATGATTTTATAGAACCTTATCGTGCTTATGCAGATAAGGTAGTCTTTAGTTTGTTTTCTGCTAAAAAAGTCAATAAAGGACAAGTTGATACCATCACGAATGGTTATCGCTTGAACAAGGAAGGGAAAGTACTATTGATGGAAGCCTTTAATAAGTATTTGGAAGAAGACCGAATCCGATATAAGGGAAAAAATCAAACGAGGGCGACGGTCATCCAATTTGATGCTCATCAATTTGCCAACGAATTAATTCAAAAATAAAATGACTTATGCTAATTTGGGTATTATATGATATTGAACAAGACCGAGCAAGGACAAAAGTAGCAAAATATTGTAAGCAAGCAGGCTTGTATCGAGTACAATATTCCTGTTTTTTAGGACGGGTTACCGCAAATGATAAAGACACTTTGGAAATAAAAATAGCAGCAGAAATAAATGTAGAAAGAGATAAAGTGTATATTTTTCCAATGAGTAAAAACGAGTTAAGAGATACAGTTCTGTTAGGTCAAGCCTTTGATAAACGATTGGTTAACGATGAAGTAAAAGCATTATTTTTTTAAATAATACTAATAGTATGTTTTCAATTACCCCCTCCCAAATTATAGCGCATTTATTCTGTCCACGGTTTACTTATTATGAATATGTATTACGGATACCGCAATACGAAGATAGGCATTATAAAGTTGAAAAAGGTCGAGCGGTACATGAGCAAAAGGCCAAGCAAAATATGGACTATTTGAGAAGGCGTATAGGTGTAAAAGAGAAATACCTAAACCAATATTTGACCAATGAATTGTTAAGAGGAGAAGTGGACGAAATATTGTTATTAGAAGATAACACAATGGCTCCTTTAGACTATAAATTTGCTAAGTATGAAGACAAAATATATCAAACCTATCTAACTCAATTGTATTGTTATGCTTGGTTGATAGAGGAAAATTTTGGAAAAGCCGTCAATAAAGGATTTTTGGTGTATACAAGAAGCAAAAACAAATTAGTAGAAGTACCCATATCGCCAGATAATACAAATGCCGTACGAAAAGTAACAGAAAGCATAAAATCAGTATTAATGCAAAATAAATACCCAAAAGCGACAAAGTATAAAAAAAGATGTGTATCTTGTACTTATCGAAATATTTGTATTCAATAATCATTTTTCCGTGTGGTAATTTATTTTAATAAGCCCAAATAAAGGGTTTATTTAATTGAAAATCAATGGTTTGTGTATTCGGAAAATACGAACAAAAACAAAAAAAGAAGTTCTTTGATAGGCTGAAAATTAAAAAAGAACGATTCCATATTTGGCGTAACACATTGATTGTTTTACCTTTACAGAGACAGACGACTTGCTACGGTTATTCCATTAAAATTAGGATTGAAAC
>CAYMSC010000152.1:3555-12201 GCA_964392805.1 uncultured Saprospiraceae bacterium | reverse complement strand
CAACGATTTGGAGATACCGAAATGGTCAATTTTCCTACCTTAATTGATGAAATTTCAGCCAATTTTAAAGACCATATTCAGATTCAGGAGATAGCACCTACTCGTTGCGGCTTTAAAGTACCTTTTTCACTATCTATAGAGAATGATGGTTGTAGTCCAGTTTCTGGTCAATATGGTTTTATATTGGATAGCCCTACCTTATCACTATTTGATGTGACAGGACGACAAGTTCAATCCGTCATTTTAAAGGATGCTACTCAACAAATATCTACGGCTCATTTGAGTAATGGTCTTTATTTTTATCAGGTTATTAGTGCAGACGGTCAGATGGCTGGGAGTGGTAAGGTGGTAAAACATTAGTGAGAATGTGTATTGATTTATGTAAGTGTATTGCTAACCGTAACTTTCTGCACGAATGCCCCCGCTAGTCCAAAATTAAATAGAAAGAAGGTAGCCTAAATGCCCCCGCGTTTTTTATGCTCTCATAGCCGATTATTTTTTCTGATTTTCACTCCACCTGAATTGCATAGAATCTTTTATTTTATTTCTAAATTGGATAGGAGTGCAGCCTTTATATTTTTTAAACAGCCGATTAAAATTGGACATATTGGAGTATCCTGATTGAAAAGCGATTTCGCTAATATCCAATTGAGTAGTAGTCAATAATTGACAAACATTGCTTATACGTACTTCGGCTACAAATCTAGTAAAACTCTTGTTATTGGACTTTTTAAAATAATGGCTAAAAGTGGATGGGCTCATATTCGCTAATTTGGCAGCTTCTTCTGCCTTAATTGGTTTATGAAAATTGTTTTGTATGAAGGTATATACTTCATCTATTCTCGTACTCTCGGAGGGAATTATTTTAGTCGTATATCCAGAACTAACAATCAATCTTTTTTCATCCGATATAGCTAATAATTGTAATAGTTTTAAAAAAGAAATACTAGCCTCAAAGGGTTCTAGTTTAAGCATGGTTTTTAATTGATTCATTGCCTTTCTTCTAGTTACACCTGTAAACTCAATTCCTCTTTTAGCGTACTGCAACATTGTTTTAATAGACAAAAAAGCTTCTTTGGTAAAAAGATAATCAAAAAGATTTTCTTCGAATTGAATAATAATGATAGAGGCAACTGGATAATCATGTTTGCCTGCATCTACATTATCCCAACAATGTATAATATTTGGACCCAATAAGGTCAAATCTATCTTTTCATATTTATCTAATTCACTGCCTACCAAGCGATTGCCAGCAGCATTCATTACTAAATTGATTTCATAAGCTGAATGACTATGTACAGTATAATCAAAGGTCGCCTTTGGATAATGGCAAATACGAAAGAAATCCTTTGGCTGGAGGGCTGTAATTTGTCTATATAACTTCATGAAAAATAATTTACTTAATAAGGGAACAAGTAAAAAATAACCTACCCATTCTGCGGCTTTATTTTGCTCTTCTGCGTCGTTACGAAAATACTCATTACCCAAAGGGGTTGCAGCTAGCAGCCCACCCGTTTCACGGTTCAGAAGCTTACACTTCTTCATGCTTTGCGGTTCACGAGCTTACACTCGCTCATGTTTTTCGTGCCTAGCATAAGAACAAACTAAAATCACATTTTTGGGTATCTTATTTATTACCTGCTTCCTAAGGGGTTTGAGTACCTTTTTTGCTCTATTCTATTCTTATTTTGATTTTCTCTTTGACTTATAAGTAGAAGGGGTTACTCCGTATTGTTTTTTGAAACAAGACCTGAAATATTGCAAATCATTGAACCCTACTTGATAAGTAATTTCTGAAATAGTATAAAAACTATTACTAATCATTTCAGCTGCTGTCTCTAGCCTTATCCTTCTTATAAATTCATTGGGTGATAGGTTTATTAGAGATTTCAATTTTCTATATAGTTGACTTTTGGAATAGCCCAATTGCTTGTTCAAATCTAGGACTGAAAATTTGGAATTACTCAAATTATCTAATATGACTTGCTCTACTCTTACGAGAAACGCTTTATCTATTTCCGATAAGCCCGCTGTCTCTTCTTGCCTTTCTTGGGCTTGCTGAACAGTCATTTGACTCAAACTGTAAGCCAAGTCCTTTTTTTGTTTGATGATATTGATTAATTGTAACTTGAGCAATTGAGGATTGAATGGCTTGGTCATGTAGTAGTCAGCGCCAAATTGATAGCCTTCTATCTGGCTTTGGGTGGATGCTTTTACCGTCAATAAGATGATGGAGATGTGAGCCGAAATTTCGTTGGACTTGAGTTCGTCACATAGTTCAAACCCATTTTTATTGGGCATCATTACATCTGAAATAATAATATCAGGCAACTGTGCCAAGGCAATATCAACGCCAATTTGTCCATCCTTAGCCCACAAGAAATTATAATCCGATTGGAGATAGCTCATCAGGTAAGTGGCTATATCCGCATTATCCTCTACTAAGAGGACGACGGGCAATTCTGGGTTGACCCATTCCTGCTGAGAGGAGGTAGGCAATTTAATTCCTGTTAAATACTCTTTGGAATCATTATTTTTCTCCTCAGTAGTGGATAGTTCATTGTCCGTAAAATGCTCGTAGCCCTTCTTTATATTTAGTGTGAATGTTGTAAATGCTCCTAATTTACTATTTACGGAAATGTCCGCTTTGTGCAAGTGTACGAGCTGCTGCACAATACTTAATCCGATACCTGTACCATAAATTTCTTTATCCTCTCTTTCTCTATAGTATCGATTGAAAATTTTTGAAATATTCTCGTTTTTTATGCCAATACCATTATCCTTGATTTGCAAAATTACTTCCTGTTCATTTTCAGATAGGGATAAGTTGATTTCGCCATTTTGTTTGGAATACTTTATAGCATTAGACAACAGGTTCGATAGAATTTGTTCCATCCTTTCTTCATCATAATATAAGGGTGCATGGAGCACGTTAAAATCTAAGTGTATGGTTAACCCTTTATCACGGGCATAAACTTTGAAGTTTTGGGTAGTATTCCGCAGAAATTTTATGAAATTATGCTGCCTAACAATCAATTTGATACTTCCAGACTCCAACTTGGATAGATTTAACATTTGATTGATATGCTTTTTCAAACGTTCTGCATTATGGAGCATGATATCAATCATTTGACTACCAAGTCGATTCGAATCGTTATTTTCTATCGCTTGTTGTTCGCCTTTTAGTGGAGATATAATCAGGGTCAATGGCGTCAATAATTCATGAGAGATATTGGCAACAAACTTAGACTTCATCTTGTCTAATTCTTTTAATTTCTCAATTTCCAACTGCTCTACTTTTAGCTCTGTTTCTAAATTCAGCTGAACTAAAGTAATTTTAATGAGGGTATAGAAGACACTAAAAAGTACTAAGGCGTAGACGAACCATGCCCACCAATTGTTGTACCATGGTTGCAAAATAGTAAATGAAAAAATCTGGGCTTGGTCATTCCAAATTCTATCATTATTGGAACCCATAACTTCAAAATGATAAGTGCCAGGTGCTAGATTTGTGTATTCAATTGCTCGTCTGGTATTAACATCCCTCCATTCACGCTCCAATCCTCGTAGTCTTATCTTGAATTGGTTCTGCTCAGATTGGGTGAAATTCAAGGCCGTATATTTGAAAGTCAAATCATTTTGATGATACGCTAGTTCAATAGCTTTCTTAGGTTTTCCATTAAAAGATTCCTCCAAAGGAACATCAGCTATTAGGATATCTGTAAGGTATACTTCTGGTTTCCTTTTGTTGTAGGTTTCATTTTCTGGTTTATAATGGTTGACCCCCGCATTATTACCAAAGTATAAATTGCCATCCTTTGTATATACACTTGATCCTTTTAAGAATTGATTAGAAAGCAATCCATCATGGTCATTATAATGTTCAATTTTTCCTGTGATGAGATTTTTAGAAAAAATGCCTTTATTTGTACTACCCCAAATACAGGTGTCTCCTACAATTTCAATTGCAGCTATATATTGACTGCCTAGTTCATTATTTAGAGAATGATTGGTAATTGAATCATCACTTCTAGAGATGTGAAATAGTCCTTGTGTAGTAGCTACCCATAGGTCACAATTTTGGTCAATTGCAATGTCTGAGATATAGTAACTTATTTTTGTTGATTTGCTATTTAAGTAGGATTTTGAATGTGCTATTTTATTATTTTCATCCATAGAAACCATCTGTATACCACTTTCCTCCGTCCCAATAATCATTTCTCCTTCACAGCCATTTATTAAGATGTTTACCCTAGTGCTAACTAATTCATGTGGGTCAAGACTAGCTATAGTATTTCCTTGTTCATAAATTTCTATTTTTTCTCCAAAATAGGACACCCAAATATTTCCATGTTCATCCTTACTCATCGCATGGACAAAGTCATCAGCAGTCTCTTTATTATGATTTTTAACTGTTTTAAGAAAAGTACTTTTCCTTTTCTTGTAGTCATATTTTATCACACCATATTTCCAAGTACCTACCCATAGTATGCCATTGGTATCTTCAATTAGTGCTGTTATGGCTTTTGCTTCAGCTAAGACCAAATCATGGCAATGATAAATACCAGTACTTTTTTCCATAGAATACAGTCCTTTTCCATCTGTTCCTATCCATATCTTATCCTCCGTTTCTAAAATAGTACTGACTTGATCTAGCTCAATTGACTTGTCACCACATTTAAATTTCTGTATCTGTTTAAACTTTCCTTCCAGCGGGTCGATTTTATTTAATCCTTTTAGATGAGTACCTATCCAAATTATTCCAGCTCGGTCTTCATAAATAGCCCAAATAGAATTTCCCGAAAGCTGATTATTATAATCGGAATTCGATACATAGTGAGTAACTTGTCCCTCATCTAGTATATATAGTCCTTCATTTTCTGTTCCTACCAATACTCTTTTTTGTTGGTCGATTAGCAGAGACAAAATAACTGTATTTGATAAATCCTCATTTAGTTTGGTAAGATCATAACAGTTTTCGTTTTCAGTTGACAATACCTTTAATCCATTATTTGTACCAACAATGAAACAATTTTCATCTACTGGAATTATGGTCTTAATAGGTATATCGTCGTCAAAGTAGTGTTGCACTGTACCAGTTTCCCTATTTAATAGAAGGACACCAGATGACCATGTGCCAATTAAAATGCTATTGCCATTACCACATATGGATGTTACATACTGCCCATTTAATTGACTTACATTGAATGAACCTTTTGAATAAATTTGTTCCTCATTTTTAATATCAAATAAACTAATGCCTCCTTTTTCAGTAGCAATCCAGAGAATGCTATCACCATCCATATAGAGATTCCTAATATGGTTATCATTCATAGAAAGCGTAGGGCTATTAATAGCTGAAAATTCATAATTATCCAGTTCCAATTTAGATAGGCCGCCCCCATAAGAACCTATCCATAATGTGTTAGTAGTATCATCATATAATAAACTATTAATTGAATTTGCATTTGAAATTTTATACTCACTTCGATGCAAATCAAAATGTTTATAGGAAAGTCCATCAAAGCGATTCAATCCATATTCTGTACCAATCCATAGATATCCTTGCTTATCCTGAGTTATGCAACTAACTGTACTTTGGGACAAACCTTCTGACAAATCATGAAATGCTATTTTTTGCCCCATTGCGCTATTGCATCCAAAAACAATGACCAAAAAGTAAATTGATAATAGTTTAAAATAAGTCTTAATATGTATTTGGTAAATAATGATAATTGGACGATTTATTTAGGGTGTCAGATTGAAATATCCCAGTTTATTAAATACTCTTTTGAATAAGACTAAATCATTTCATTCATTAAACGCTTGATGTCATTAGTCTGATAAATTAGTTTAATCATTTCTGTATATTTTCTGGCAAATCTATCATTTTTAGCAAGATTGCCAAAAATTTCGGTTTGGCTTAGAAAGCCAAGAGGATTGTTTTTGGTGGTACGAGCCGTATGATGTAACGCTTCTTTTTTCACATCAATAATTTCCAATGATACCTCATTTTCATTCACCCCTTTGTCGCTATAATAACACCAGGCAGCCAAAATTAACGTTGCATATTCAATACTGCCCCCTTTAGCTAAATTATCTTGAATGGTTGGAATTAGAAATTTGGGCAATTTTGCTGAACTCTCTGAACATATTCGACTTACACTATCCTTTATATTCGGGTTCGAAAATCGTTCCTCCAAATTATCTTTGTATTTTTCAATATCAATTCCTTCTATTATACCCAATATAGGCGTTGCTTCTTTGTCCATAAATTGACGCATAAAGGTGGCAAAAACTGGGTCATTCATACAATCATTAATGGTAGGATATCCGTGAATAGCTCCAGGAATTCCTAACACAGAATGTCCAGCATTTAACAACCGAATTTTCATCTTTTCATAAGGAACAACATTTGGCACAAATTGAACGCCTAATTTTTCAAGTGGTGGCCTTCCATTAGAAAAATTATCTTCTATCACCCATTGAATAAATGGCTCGCAGGTTACAGGCCATTCGTCGTTTAATTGATAGGTGTCTTGTAAATATTTAATATCTGAAGAATTGGTTACTGGCGTAATTCTATCAACCATTGTATTTGGAAAAGCAACTTCTTTTTCAATCCATTCAGCCAGTTCAATATCTTGCTTTTGAGCAAAAGCTAATAACATTTGACGTGCTACTGTACCATTATGTGGAATATTATCACAAGATAAAATACTGAAAGGCGGAAGTCCGTTTGCCATCCGTCTTCTTATTGCGGCGGTCAAATATCCAAACACCGTTTTTGGTTTGTCAGGGTGAAGTAGTTCATATTGAATAACTTCATTTTCAAAATTGAAACTTCCTGTTTGTGGATTAAAATTATAGCCACCTTCGGTAATTGTTAGCGAAACAATTTTAGTATCGGGGTGTGCCATTTTTTCAATGACCAAATTAGGTGTGTCGACTGCTAAGAGCATTTCTTTTATCGACCCAATTACTTCACTATTCATAGAACCGTCAGGATGTTGAATAGTCAGCGTATACAAACCATTTTGCTTTTTAAGCACATTATACATATTGCGGTCAGCCTCTCGTAAGCCGATACCACAGATTCCCCAATCCAAAGTATTATATTGTGTCAAAAGTTGATTGATATAATTCGCTTGGTGCGAACGATGAAAACCACCTACTCCGATATGAACAATGCCCGTTTTTAATGCTTGTCTATCATAACTTGGACAAGGAATTTGTTTGGCAATTTGTTGCGTGTTTTTTTGATTTAATTGAATCACTTTTGAAATTTTTGTAAATGCATGAAATCTACTATAGTATTTTCATTTATTGCATGAGTGCCTCCAGATTTAGTCGCAACTAAAGAACCTGTGGCACAAGCAAATTGTAAACATTCTTGCCAAGAAGCCCCACGCAACATTTTAAAAATTAAAGAAGCTAAAAAGGAATCCCCACTTCCTACAGTATCTATCACTTCAACAGGAAATCCTTTTTGATTAAGTAAAAAGCCATCGTGCATGCAAAAAGCACCTTCCTTTCCTGCCGTTACTACCAAAGTATCAATATTAAATTTCTCAATTAGAAAAGCCATCTGACTTTTTATGCTTTCTTTTGTATCAAACCACCCAGCAATTGCTTCCAATTCCTCTTCATTCATTTTTACAATATCGGCTTTATGAAGCAATTGTTCTACTACTGATTGTTGATAAAAAGGAGCACGTAAATTTACATCGAAGACTGTTTGTTGTGCTATATCAATTAGTTGTAATAAGGCTTCAAAATTATTATCTGCTCGACAAGCTAAACTACCAAAAAGTAATACATCGGCTTCTGAAACAACATTTTTTATACGTTCATCAACAAATAGGGCGTCCCATGCCACATTTTCTTTTATATCATAACTAGCATTTCCTTTTTTATCCAACTTAACCTCAACAGTACTGGTTGGTAAGGTGTAATTGATATGAATGAAATCTGTAGCGATATTATTTTGAATTAAAAAGCTCATCAATTCTTTACCAAAAGAATCCTGACCTACTGCACTAATTAAATGCGTATTTAATCCAAGGTTTTTTGCATGAAAACAGACATTGAAAGGCGCGCCACCAGCTACTTTATAGGTGGGAAATACATCCCAAAGTATTTCACCAAAACAGACAATTTTATTTTTCTTCATAGAAAATGATTTGACTACTGAATATTTGTTCAGTTACGGATAGCACTTGTTTCATCAAGTCGTCGTTGGGCTAATGTTTCCGTTATTTCATTCATCTTATTCTTGGATAGGGGATAGAACATCATCAATCCAGCCCCACCTAAGGCCACAATTGCTGGTATCCAACTCATAAGCATTTTAATGCCAGGAATAGCACCTTGGATTGCGACGGCATCCTGACCATCATAGTTATAGGCCCCCAGAACAAATCCAATAATCGCCCCTGCAATCCCGCCACCAAATTTGGTAGCAAAAGACCCTGCGGAGTAAACAAGGCCTGTCGCTCTACGTTGGTTCTTCCATTCTGAATAATCTGCCGCATCCCCTAACATAACAAAGGTCAAGGTAGAGAACATAGCTCCAATAAATTCTGAAAGTAAGCCAATGATAAAAATGGCGACAATAGCCTCTGGGTCACAGAATATGAGTAAGGA
>CAYMSC010000152.1:0-3455 GCA_964392805.1 uncultured Saprospiraceae bacterium | reverse complement strand
CCCATCAGGTCCTTAATATCCTGTTTTATATTGGCTTTTTGTTCTTTAGGAGGTTGTACGCGCTCTCTTGTGGTATAGAAGGTAACGAACATAAGCAGCACTAGAATGATAGACATTAAATAGAAAGAATAACTGTATCCTTTTTGTTGGTCGATGATTCTCAATTTTTCTGAGGTTAAATTAGTTTCGCCTTCAACCAGAAAGGAATACGTTTCGTTGGATTCCATGCTAAAGCTCTTGCCTACAGTAGGTTTATCTCCCAATGATCGTTCGCCGTTCCAAGTAAAAGTGGCGATTCCATCCTCCGTTTTGACATTTACATTCTGTACGTCTCTTGTCGCTTCAATATTGACCTGATATTTGTTGTTTTCCAACTTTGAGACCTCAACAGTTGGCGACACATTGCCAAAATAGGCGACCAAGAAAAGAAGCGCTCCTTGGACAAGTATACCTCCCCCGTAAGACCCTACCATTCTAAACGAACCAATACTGGTCCGTTCTTTATGGTCACCAGACATAACCGCCATCAAAGCACCATAAGGTATGTTATTAGCGGTGTAAATTAGGGTGAAAATAATGTAAGTAACATACGCATAGATTATCTTTCCTGAGTCATTAAGGTCTGGGCTAGTAAAAAGAAGCGATAAAATCACTCCAAGTGGAATGGCGGTCCAGAGAATCCATGGTCGAAATTTTCCATACTTTGAATTAGTACGATCTCCAATAATTCCCATGATTATATCACTAATGCCATCACTGAATCGAGCTGTCAACAACAGCACACCTACCACCACCGGGTCTAATCCAAACACATCTGTATAGAAAACAAACAAAAACGTTGCTACTCCACGCCATGCAATGTTCGCTGCACCATCTCCTAGCCCGTAACCTACTTTCTCTTTAAAAGGAACTTTATTCAACATATTGATTAATTGTTATTGGACTACTTCAAGTAGACCTTTTGCTAAAATATTATTTGATGCAGTTCCAACCAGTATTTCAAATTGTCCAGGTTCTACGTTCCAATTGTCAATTTCCTCATCCCAAAATGCAAAATCCCTATTGGATAGGGTGAAATGCACCGTTTTTTTCGCACCTGCTTTTAACGCCACTTTCTGGAAACCTTTCAGTTCTTTGAACGGACGCGGCACAGAAGCTACTACATCCCGAACATATACTTGAACAATTTCTTGACCATCTTGCGCTCCTGTGTTTTCAATATCAATTTTAAAATTGACGGTTGAGCCTGCTTTGATGGAGGCTTTTTCTATCTTCAAATTGCTGTAGGCATAAGTAGTATAAGACAAACCAAAACCAAATGCGTAAAGCGGCTCAATCTCTTTGTGTTCGTACCAACGATAACCCACAAATACCCCTTCGTCATAAACTATATCGTGTACTGGGTCTATAATTCTATGATCTTCCTGCCAACCTGTATATAATTGGGCGCCTTCTGGGATATATCCATACCCTGGTGAATCTTCAAATCTTTTCTCAATGGTAATAGGTAATTTACCCGATGGATTAGTAATACCAGCAATTACTTCAGCAAAACCTTTAAATCCAATTTGACCTGGATACCAACTATAAATTAATCCAGCAATCTCCTCATTCCATGGGGTCATATTCATCCCACTACCAGAGCTAACAGATACAATCGTGTGCTTATTTAAGGAAGCGATATGTTTAATTTTTTTATTTACTGCTTCTGGAAAATCAAACGATTTATCCCACCCCTCTGAATCAAATGTTCCAGCACTATAAATCACATGACTGGCAGCTTTTAAAGCTTCGTCCGTTGGATTTTTAATATAGACTACTTTTTCACCATAAATCTCTTTAAGTGCCATAATCATGGTTACATGGTCGTACCCAACCACTTCAGCAGCACCTCCTCCATGAGGTATTTTATCGGCATATTCGCCCGTCAATAAAATCGAGAGGTCATCCGTTTTATCAATAGGTAAGACATTGTCATTTTTAAGTAGCACCATACTTTCTCGTCCAGTCTGTAAAGCTATGGCTACATGCTCCTCAAATTTTTCAAAATAAGTAGCATCTTTTATCGGACGTTCCAGCAGGCCCATTGCAATTTCGGTAGTTAGAATATTGGTGACCATTCTATCAATATCAGCTTCTTCTACTTTACCTTCTTCGACAAGCGATTTTGCAACATTACGTAAGAAAAATTCAGTTTTTTTAGCATAATCAGGGTACTCCGCTCTTGGCTCTCCGGGCATATCTAAATCAAGCCCCGATTTTATTACTTTTTCAGCATCCCATACTGACCACCAATCACTCATGACTAACCATTTAAACTCTAAATCTTCCCGTAATAAACCACTAATAACGTCTTTACTTTGTCCTGCATACTCGTCATTTACTAAATTGTAAGCAGTCATGACAGCCATAGCTCCTGCATTAATTCCAGCTTCGAAAGCGGGTAGATAAATTTCGCGTAAGGTTCTATTATCAACGACCGAATTTGAAGTTCTTCTTTTATAGTCTGAATTATTAGCAACAAAGTGTTTAAGGGTAGCAATAGTCCCTGTGTTTTGCATACCCACTACATAGTGCTCCACCATTCTTGCAGTTAGGTATGGGTCTTCACCGAAGTATTCAAAGTTTCTACCATTTTGTGAAATTCGATAAATGTTCATTCCTGGTCCTAACAAGACTGCTATTTCACCAGCTCTGCATTCTTCACCAATAGATTTCGCATAATTACCAGCTAATTCCTTATTCCAAGTACTCGTTAAGGCAATTGGACTTGGAAAAGCTACTGATTTTTCCAGCTGATTGTCCAACTCCGAACGAATGTTAACGCCTTGGGTAGCATCGGATAGATACATGGCGGGTATATCGAATTTATCAAACCCTTTTGTAAAAAATACATTGTGGCCACCTATCAAAGAAATTTTTTCCTCAATGGTCATCTGATTAAGAATTTCTATAGCTTGTTTTTTAGCATCTTGATAGGCTATCGGAGGCTCAAAAGGTTTAAATTCTGTATCTTTTTTAAATTCTTGGATATTAGATTCCATAATAATAGGTTTGTTACAAGCAATAAGAAAAATAAAAAGGTACACTAAAAAATATTCTATTTGGTATAGAGCTCATTTTTTACTATTTGCTAATACCTGGATACACAAAGTTTCGATGGTATAGGACATGTCAAAAAAAAATGCAAGATAGAAAGTCAATAATTTTACAAAGGTGATAGATAGACCAAAATACAAGGGTATTTGGACCTATTATATTTTTAAGTAAGTGATCGGACAAAATTAATCGTGAAATAAAAAGTTCTAAGCCCTCAAAAGTGGGCGGGCTTTTTGAAAAAGAAGGAAATGCGGGCTGGCATATTTATTTTTTAACCAGTCTGGTTTTTCTGGGATTAGACAGAAAATATATTCCTAAAAAGAATGGCAAAATGCGACCATTATCCGTACCTAACT
>CAYMSC010000151.1:9268-12240 GCA_964392805.1 uncultured Saprospiraceae bacterium | reverse complement strand
CAATTTCAATAGCCTTAAGATAAGCATTTTCCGCCTTGTCAAATTGTTTTAGATGATTTATATATAAATTACCAAGTCCATTCCAAGGGTAAGCCAATTTATCGTCAATTTCAATAGCCTTAAGATAAGCATTTTCCGCCTTGTCAAATTGTTTTAGATGATTTATATATAAATTACCAAGTCCATTCCAAGGGGAAGCGAATTTATCGTCAATTTCAATAGCCTTAAGATAAGCCTTTTCCGCCTTGTCAAATTGTGTTAGATGATCTTGGTATAAATTACCAAGTCCATTCCAAGGGTAAGCGAATTTATCGTCAATTTCAATAGCCTTAAGATAAGCCTTTTCCGCCTTGTCAAATTGTGTTAGATGATTTTTATATAAATTACCAAGTCCAATCCAAGGATAAGTGTATTTATCATCAATTTCAATAGCTTTCAGATAAGCTTTTTCAGCATTGTCAAATTGTTTTAGATGGTATTGATATAAATTACCAAGATTAGACAATGAATCAGTATTATTCGCATCCATTTTAATAGCCCTAAGATATGCACTCTCTGCTTTTTCAAATTTGCTCAGATGGGTTTCATATAATAATCCTAGTTTATGGAACAAAATGGAATGAGGAACAATTTCAATTAATTGGTTTAAAAAAGCTAGTGCTTTTTCGTATTGTTTTTGATTAAAAAAATTATTGAAATTATTTGCTAACTTTTCAATTTTATATGCACTAAACTCTTTAGCATCAAACTGCTTTAAAATATTTGGATTGTTTTCTGCTAATCTAACTAAATCATCATAACTCTTCTCCCTCAATTTATTTTTTAACCCATCATCCTGCAATACCTCCACCATCGCCAAATTAAAAGCTACATGATTAGCCGTAGTAGCCTCTAAACCAAGCCGTCCTTCTGCAATCCCACTCAACCGCTCTCCATAAAAACTCTCCAAAAACTTAGACAAACAAAGCAATTCTCGCTTCTGCCGTCTACTACTACGCCGCATTAGATACCAAATATTAAAAAAGCGTTCGCTGATTTGGTGAGCTTTTCCTTTGGCTTGGTAAGCATCTAAAGTTTCTATCCAACCAACTTCTTTTAATCGTTTTAATTGGGGAGATAATTGGTTGTTTTCTAGTCGAGTGGCAGCACGCAAATCGCCCAAATTAATGGGATTCCAATGAAGGGCAATGGCGTCTATAATTTTTTGTTGAGTATCTGATAAGGCTTCAAAACGCGCTTTGTATAAAGCGGTAATTTCATCTAATAAGGCTTCTAAATCATCATTTAAATTGGCAGAAAAACCTTTGGCTATTAAGCGGAATAACATTACAGCAGTTCGAGGATTACCACCTGTTAGGTGATGGAGGGTTTTTAATTTGCCAATTTCTTGGTGAAGGTTTGGTAAAGTAGCTTCGGAGTGCGTTAATCTGGCTAATTCTTTTAAGATATTTATGGCATCTTCAAAGTTTAATTTTTCTAAATAATGCATTTGAAAAGCATCGTAAAAAGGCATACCGTAATTATGCGTATCTTCTATACTGACGGCACTTGCGCCAATTAGAATGGGGGCTTTGTTTTCCATCAACCATGCTCGCAAAGTATGCTGTTCTGCCTTTTTTAAACGACTAAAAACAAGATTTAAATTATCGACTAATAAAACGGGACGACGTTTGATTTTAGTAGTGATTGCCTTAAAAAAAGTATAAGTTTTTTTTGCTAAAATCTGGTCATCTTTAATGCCTTTTAAGACAAGAATTTGTTGATCAATTTCTTGATAATATTGAGCCTGATTTTCTACTTCTAAGGTATCTGCTAAAGCATCAAGGGTATTTAACCAAAATTCTGCTAGATTAGATAAATTATATTGTTCTTCGGGATATAATAAAGGAATGAATGTCTCTTTATATACTTCCTGTCTTAATTCCACTTCAATGCGTTTGAGTAAAGTAGATTTACCCATTCCTCGAAGCGCAATGATAAGATGATGCTGTGGAATGCTATCTGGCTTTTCTTGCCGAATCTTTCTAATTAATAATTGAAACTCTTTTTTGCGAGCAATAAAAGTTTGCTGCATAACGGCATCGCTAACCCGTTGAGGGTTATAAATTGCCAATTGTCCTATTGTAAGCGGTTGGGTTGAATCTGCCATTATCTTATGAATCTATTAAACCAAAAATCTCTTAAAAGTGGGGAACGAAACGAATATTTTCTATTGTTTTCTATCAAATAACCATCATTTTCCAGCATTTTGATAGCTTGGGCGGTTAAAGTTTCTGACTTAGACGGGTCTTTGATTTGATGATTTAATACATCTATCAGCATAGTTCTACTACTACCTTCTGGAGATTGGCAAAGTTGTTTTAAGAGGGTTCTAGAAGGTATTTCCATCGTCCCATAATCTTTTAGCCGTTCATCCCAAGTATTTAGATAATTTTCCTTGAGTAACTGCTTGTAAGCTTGGTCAATGGTAGTTTCAGTTAATGGGAAATCTTGAATTTGAACCAAATAATTGACCTTATAGAATAGAATTTGTATAAAATAGGGGAGTGTCCATCCTAGCTTATGGATAATGTAATCATTCAACTCGTCTGTAAGTGATAGGTCGTCTGATTTTGCTAGTTGTTGCAATAATTTTTGGCTAGTTGTCTTATCGAATGCACCTAATGGAAAAGGGGAGACATCATTAAATGTATAGCTTAAACCATGCATATTGGTAAAATTATCTAGCCCAATAGAACTACAAAAAATCCAACGTATTTTTGATTTAGATATTTGCCGAAAGCTTCTTAGCCAATTTAGAAAAAATTCGACATTATTCATTCCTTTTTCTCCATCTCGAAGATAACTATTGAGTAAAATAGTTACCTCGTCTACCATAATTAAGGTGTTTTCCTGATGATCTAGTAACTGCTTTAGCTTATCGTAAATATTTTCTTTACTCGTTTGCCATTCGATAGTGCCTTTGACACCTT
>CAYMSC010000151.1:0-9168 GCA_964392805.1 uncultured Saprospiraceae bacterium | reverse complement strand
TTATCGTAAATATTTTCTTTACTCGTTTGCCATTCGATAGTGCCTTTGACACCTTCAAATTCAACGCTTGTTTTGATGCTAGAAAGAAGTTGCTGAATTTTTTCTTTTGATTTATTTTTGAAGGTAGTCCACCAAGACGCTTGCTCTAATTTTTCGACAAACAGTCTAATAAATGCATCCTCTGTTGTTATTTCTTCTAAATTGATTTCTAAAGTATTCCAACCTTTATCATCTGCTTTGACCAATAATTTTTTTCCAAAAGAAGATTTTCCTACTCTACGAGGTGCTGCCAGAATAAGCGAGTTACCTTTTGTTATATGCTTCCAAGCAAAATTAAGTTCCTTTTCCCTTCCAAAGAAGTTGTCTCCTTCTACTGGAGAGCCAGTAATGTTATTCATAATTTGGATTTTTGAGCAAAAATAGAGGATTTTTTGTAAATATACAAATTTGTATATTTACAAAAATGCAAATATTATTTTTTGTAAATAATAAAATGAAGGAATAAGATGCATATCTATAATCCGTTGGGTGTTAAATCCGTTGGGAAATCAAACGTTATATTTTCAAGTTCTTTTATTTATCATCATATCCCCAACTCCTCCATCTCCAACCGATAATCATACTGCAAATCCTCATGCAGCTTGGCAATTGCCTTGTTGATTAACACCACTTGACGGTCATAAATATTTTTAATAACGGTCACTCGTTTTAAATAGGCAGGCAATGTTTTCATCTTGACACAGAAATACATTAGCAATTCCACTTCGGTAGGTTTCTTTTTAGAATAGCGACAATATTTTTTAATATTTCGTAAAATTTTACGGATAGTCTTTTTGGCGTAAAAGGTACGGGAAGTATTGATGGTCTCAAATAGCTCATCTATTTCTATTTTGATGCTTTTAATAAAACTAGTCTCATCTGCTACTTCATAAAGCAAATAAGTGAGCAATTCTTTATTTTCTTTTTTGAACTTAGATAGCCTCAGGACTAGTTCAATTAACTCTTTCTCAGAGCGCGTATGTAGTTCTTTTTTAAGTTCGCTGACAGTTGCCGCTTTCATAATTTGTGATTGTAGGTAATGATGACAAGTTTATTCCTTCAACATTAGATAATCAGACTAATAATTTTACCACATAGTCACATAGTGGAAACCACATAGTGAACATAGTTTTTGGGCGGTGTATCAAATATAAGGCTTCGTTAGCGCGAGGCTCTAGCCTCGTGTTAAGTATTCAGCTGCCTCTGGCGGCCTTAGGTACATAGATTTTCCTTGCTTAAAAATGGACAGGGGGTGGCATTCATTTCCCAAGTATCGACTTCATTTTCTTCTGGGACTATATAATTTCGCTCCATTTCTTCTATGGAGATGCCCAAGTGTTGACTAATCCGTTCAATATCATCTTTAAAAAGAGTTGGTTTTGCCGTTTTACAACAGTTGGCACATTTGGTACAATCAATTTTCTCAAAGGCTTCTTGATGCAATTCGGCTGCTGCTTTATCTACTCGATTAGCCGATTTGAATTTTAAAGAAGTTAAAAACTGAAAGTGATAATCCGATTTTTTGCTGGCATTTTGCTCCCAATCTTTCACAATTTTATCCATCGACCATTCTTTTTTAGAATTTTTATTAGAAGGGCGATTGTCTATATAGGCTATTTCTTTTTCTATGCACCATTCAATGGCAACTTCATAAAAAGCCTGTTCTTTAAAAGCATACCATTTTTCAGTTAAATTAAAGCGGTCTAGTGTATCTCTAAATCGTCGAAACGCCCCTCTTCCTTTAATGCTATCCAACAATGTATCTTGGATATGTTCCTTACTTTGAGTGTAGGAAAATTTTTCCATAATTTGATACTCATTGACCTCATACTTAGAAGGGAAAGGTAGAAAATCTGCTTCATTCTTCTCAAAAGCATAAGCTATTTCGACTTCTTTTTTCTGTTCTGGTGGTAAAGCTTCAACCTCTGATGGGGAATAGACATTTACATACTCAGATTCTCCTTCAAAAAAATGGTAAATTTTTCCAGTGGGTTCATGCAAATAAATTTCCATTCCTTCCATTTGCCCTATTTCTTGAGCAATTTCACTTAATTTTAATGTTTTTTTCATTAGCAAAAGTTTCGCTCCAAAATACTAAATTTCCCAACATTTAACCATTTTTGCGTTACTTTGCATGTATTTAACTATTGATAAGCAATTATTGACTAATGACCAACGACGAATCCACCAGCCTTAATAAATTCATCAGCCAAACGGGTATTTGTTCCCGTCGAGAAGCGGATAAGTGGATTGAGGCAGGAAAGGTCAAAATTAATGGAGTAGTTGCCAAAAAAGGAAATAGAGTAGGAGAGAATGATACCGTAACCGTTGATGGAAAACCACTCAAAAACAAACCCAAACAAGTTTACATCGCGCTTCATAAACCACCCGGTATTACTTGTACAACAGACCTAAAGGACAAAACCAATATCATTGATTTTATCAACTATCCCCAACGCATTTTTCCAATTGGTCGCTTAGACAAACCTTCTACGGGCTTAATTCTTTTGACCAATGATGGAGATATTGTGAATGATATTTTAAGAGTAGAAAACAACCACGAAAAAGAATACCTTGTTACCGTCAACCGCCCAATCACTCCTCAGTTTATTAAACGAATGAGTAATGGCATTCCCATTTTAGGTACTAAAACCAAAAAATGTGTGGTAGAACGGCAGGGGAAAATGGGTTTTAAAATTATCCTTACCCAAGGCTTGAATCGCCAAATACGCCGAATGTGCGAGTTTTTGGATTATCGAGTCGTGACCTTAAAGCGAGTCCGAATTATGAATATTCATTTAAGTGATTTGAAGGCTGGAAAATGGCGTTACTTAACTGCTAAAGAATTTAAAGAATTGACGGCTAGTTTGAAAAAACGATGAGGTATTTTAGAATAAGGCTATTTTTAGGACGCTAAAAATGGCAGTCTTATTGCATAAAATACGCTACTTCTTTTCTATCTTTGCCTTGCGTAAGTAGTCTTAAAATAGGTAAAGGATTTCGTAAAAAATAACCTACGCAGCCTAGCTAGGGAACGCGATAAAAATAAATTCAGATTCTCGTCAAAGAAATAAGATAACTAAGTGGTTCACTTTAAACGACTTATCTTAATTCTTTGACTCAGAAGAATCTGAATTTATTTTTATCTTACTACTAGGAGGATTGGAACACGGATTCAACGGTTTCTTTGCTTGATTTGCTCTAGGTCGTGTTCTTTTTTTGCGTAGGTTATATTTTTCCTTTTCCCTAAATGAATTGCAAATAGGAAACAGCAATCTAACTTCTGACCCCATAAAGCACCATAAAATAAAGAGATGAATCTAACCATACAAACAGAATACGTGGCAGGAATTGCCCAAAATGACGCCTCCGTCCTACAAAAAATCTATAAGGAATCCCTTCCAGAAGTCATTAAATACATCAAAAAAAATTCAGGTAATCTCGACGATGCCAAAGACATTTTTCAAGAAGCCATTCTAATTATTTTTAATAAATCAAAACAGGAAACTTTAGAACTGACCACCACCTTTCATGTCTATTTATTTAGTATTTGCAAAAATCTATGGTTAAAAAAATTGCGTAGTAAAAGCAGTCAAGTTTTGCCACTGTCGGCGACTTGGGGATTCAAAGTAGATACAGATTATGAAGAACAATTTATTAAAAGTCGAAAATGGAAATTATTTAATAAAAAATTTCAAAGTTTAGCAGAAGAATGCCAGAAAGTGCTACAAATGTTATTCAATGGCCAATCAGGTAAAGAAATTGCCGCAGCTATGGGCTATACGGAGGATTACGCTAAACGAAAAAAATATAAATGCAAGTTGAGTTTTATGGATTTGGTACGCAAAGACCCAGAATTTCGAGCATTGACAAGTCTGTAGGGGCAATGTATGCTGCTTGTCCACATAGTATGCAAGAGCAGTTTGAAAATTGAAAATTATTAAAGCACCAAACAACATCTAGTAAGTATGAACTTACCGCAAGATATACAGGAACTACTAGAACAATACCTCAACGGGCAATTGCAGGGGCAAGCTTTGCATGCGTTTGAAGCTCGCCTAAAAACAGATATAGACTTGGCAAAAGAAGTTGCTTTTCAGCAAGAAATGCACTTTTTTTTGGCCGAAACGCCAGAGAATGAACTCCGCAAAACCCTCCAACAATTAAGTCTCCAAGTAACAGATTCGCCGAAAATTGGACTACAAGCAAAATGGTGGTCTTGGCTATTTTCTGTTGATGGGATTAGTGATTTCTTAATTGAATTATTGGGCAATCGACAAGTACGTTTAGCAGGCTTAGGGGCTGTATTATTAATGATTGGTTGGTGGTTTAGCCCTGTTAATCCAAAATCGGTGACGAATTCTTCTATTGCCATACTTCCTTTTACAGAAATCGGCCCTCCCGAAAAACAGGCCTATTTTGGAGATGGATTTGCAGAAGATATTTTGACGACTCTGACACAAGTAGAAGCGATAAAAGTGGCGGGGCAAACGGCTTCTTTTTCTTTTAAAGATAAAGCAACAACGATTGGGGATATAGGGGATGAATTAGCCGTTACGCATGTATTAAAAGGTAGTGTGAGTCGGCAAAATAAAAAAATTCGAGTAACAGCACAGTTGGTCAAGGTAGCGGATGGGTCGCCTATTTGGACCGATAGTTATGATAGAGAATTGGCCGATATATTTGATATTAGAGACGAATTACTAGAAAACATTGCTCGATCTCTTTTGCTTAAATTAACCCCCGAACAACATGCGAAGTTACGTACCGCTAGTCCTACTACGGGGAAAGTTTATGATTTATTCTTAGAAGCCAAACATGTCCACAAAAATTTATACAAAAGTAGTCGTGATTTAACCGACTTTCATAAAAGTGAAGCCCTTTTCATGGAAGCGATTCAATTGGACCCCAATTATGCACTTGCCCATGCTGGGTTGGCAGATTTATATGATTCTTATTGGGTGCAAATTGAATTACAAGAAGATAACCCTGACCTGAAAAAATATAAGCAACTCATGGAACAGGAGAGTGAATTGGCGGTACAATTAGCCCCTGAAAATGCCTATGTCAACCAAGTGAGAGGCTATATTTTACATCACCTAAATCAGCCAGAAGCGGCTTTCCAAAGCTTTCTTAAAAGTTACCAAATTAGCCCCAATAACCCTGAATCCATGATGGGATTGTCTAATTTGTATTTGGGCATGGGCTTACACGAAGATGCCTTGCAATTGGCAGAAAAAGCCATGGGTATCGACCCATTATTTAAGTCTGCTTGGGCGATGCAGATTTATGCCAATTTTTATTTAGGTCGTTGGGAAAAGACGGTTGACCTTTGTCAATCATTTTTAACTATTGATGCCAATAATCAAATTGCTTTAGAATATCTTTTCCGTGCTTATTTTTTATTAGATCAAAAAGAAGTGGCTTTAGTCATTTTACCGAAAATAAAAGCGGTGGAAATGCTCGGCCTAAATCTAGAAATAGCCCTACTACAAGCTGATTCCAGCTATATTGATGCACAACTCGCTAATAATAATCCAAATCTAGCCTTTGAAATTTATAGGTACCAAGGGCAACAAGAAAAAGCTGCCACTGCCTACCAACAAGCCACCAATGATTACTTAGAAAATAGTACCTTAAATCCAACGATTCACAGTAGTTTGTATTTAGACCATATTAATAATCCAAGGTTGAAATCTTTCCAAGACTTAGATTGGTTTCAAAAAGTACTAGTTTTTGAAAAGGAAAAATATGAGCAACTAAGCGCAATTTATCCAAGGGCAGCGGAATTGCTAGAAAGATAGGTATTGGGTTTTTAGTTTGTTAAATAGCAGTACATTCAAAGTTTAGTCAACGGGCAATTGCAGGACGAAGCTTTGCGAGCTTTTGAAGCACGAGTTACTGCTGACAAAGCATTGGCAGCAGAAATGGCTTTCCAACGAGAGATGCAAGCATTCTTGGCAGATACGCCCGAAAATGAATTGCGGAAGACTTTACAAATTTATTATCAGATTTATGCGGGTAGTCAAACCTTTACTGGGAAATATGTAATCTTGCCAGTGGGCAGTAGGTAGTAGGCAGATGAGAAAGAGCTTCCAGAACTTCAAGTTCTGGAAGCTCTTAAGCTCTTAATTTCCCTACTCCTTCTTATAAAAAGGATACCTTTTAATGTAAATATTCGTGTTCCTTTAATAATCCGTGGTAGAAATTAATACCACGGATTATTAAAGGGACATGGATATTTAGTATTTTTTCAAAAATATTTTTAAATGTAATTTATTGATAATCAATTGTTTATAATTATAATAAAAATTATTTTAAAAAAAGTAAAAATTAGAGGTCACTTTTATTAGCCTCATGGTATCTTCTATTGTACGACGTTGAGAACATCCTTTCTTACTCAAGTCAAAATTTTAAATCTTAAACTTTTATATGACTAAAATTTACTGCTATTATTTTACAGATGTTATGTTGCTAAGTAGTGGGGGCTAATAAAGTAACCGAAAAGTTAGCGTACCTTACTTATGTTGTGTTATTGTTTTTTGGACATCTCAATAGCACAACGCAGCAACATTTTGTACCAAGTACCGACGAATTTATTCGTCGCTTTAATATAATACGACGAATTCATTCGTCGATACAACAGTAAATCAAAGTTGATGACCAGATTTTAAAAATTTTTGACCTACTTCTGCGCTTTTTTAAGCAAACCCGTTAACAGAAGCTTTTTAAACACCATAATTTAATCGGTAGTACATGCTTTAGCCTGTCCCGTTAAAAGGTCTTTAGACCTTGACCGCCTAACTGCATCGACCTAAAGGTCGTCGAACCTGACAGGCTAAAGTTTGTACTACCAGCATACTATCAAGTCAAACCATAAAGATACCCGACTTAAGGGAGGCTATCTCGTTGATAGACCGTCGGGTATCACCTTTAATTGATTTTAGACAAACGCTCTAAATATTCCGCCGATAGTGTAGCGAGTCGCTCTTGCTACACCCTGTCGGGCTATGCGCTTAACTCAACACATCAGGTGCACCTGATGATTTGGGGACGGAAATGAACAGGTCTTGCCACTCGGCGAGTGGAGACCACTAACTCATTTTTTTCAAAACTAATCCAATTGCTGCCTTTATAGGCGCTGTTGGACCTAAACCCCAATTATTATGTTTAACCCTATTAATTTTTTAGTTGAAGTAAATAACATTGAAAACGCAAGTACTTTTGGTAGTGCTGAAGGTAGGTTTCCTAAGATTATTATTGCCGATGAAGTTGTAATCTAGAGTTAAATGAGGTCGTCCTTAATTGGACGGCCTCCATGCTTTAATTGTATAATTTCCAGAATTTTATTTTTTATCCATTTTGCTGCTTGAAGGTTATTTTCATTTTCAATTAACTTTTCTATTTTTTCTTTGTTGAATGCTAATTCATTGTGACTTTTTGCTAATGTTCTACATATCTGGACAAACCTTAGATAACTTTTTTTGACTAATTGTGATCGAAATTTTTCTCTTGTTATCCATTTTTCAAATGAATCAAAGTAATTAAATAGGTAAAACTGGTATGTACTATCCCTAAGAAATAAATCAAAGTAAACTTGTGTAAGTAATAATTTACTGATTAATTGGAAATAGATATTTTTGAAATTATAGTCTAATAAAGTATCCTGACAAAAAGTAAAATTCCCTTTGTAATACGCAGTATGTGCTATAGCCCATGTCTGACCATCTTTCTGAAAGTTTTTATCTAATTTTTGAGAATAGGATTTAATAAAGTAATCTGAAAATGTGAAATCTTTATCATAATTGCTAGCAGATACTATTATTACAAAGTAATTAAATACCAATTTATCTCTATATAAAAGAATCTTTGTGCTTAATCCTAATTTGTAAAGAGGAAGACTTTCTCTTATATCAATTAAATTTTTTCGAATAAAAAGAGTTGTATCATTCAACAAAGACATCAAATGCACCTTCTGTTCTTTCTCATTCAATTCCTCATATCGTTCTAAAAATACCGCTCGCAACTCAAAATACTGCTCCAACATCGTCTCTTCCGCATAGTTAAACCGCATCCGATACAACTCAATAGCCAAATGTTCTAACTCTTCACTAGCTACTAGCCAAATTTTTAATTCCTTATCTACCTCATGATTCTCATTTTTCAAAATACGATTCCGAAAAATCTTTTCATTAATAATCGCTGCTTTTTCTAATAAATACACCAAATCCAATTGTTCCCCCATTTTAACAATTGTCTGTTTCCCAGACAGCATCCGTGGATTCTGATTAGGATGATGATAAATCCGTCGATTTAAGCGCAATAAATCAAGGTGGTCCTCCCAATCTTTGACGGTCTTGGCTTCCAAGCGGACGACTTCCTTATTAATGTCTCGGAAAAACCAATCTTCTAAATGGCGATTTTGTAGTTCTTGGGAGAGGAGGTCTTTTTGTAGATTTTGATTATTTGATAGGTTATTAAAAATCATAAATCGCTCGGCTGCCAAATAGCCTTCGGATAATAAATTATTCATGCGGCGGTCGCTGTATTTGCCATTGGGTAGGATTTGCTTAAATAATTTGGCTTTGGTTAATTTGGGATTATCAAAATCGGGATGGTGTTTGGCTACTTTTTCTAATAGGCGAATTAAATTTTTATTGCTATTCGCCCATGGAGATTTTAGCCATAATTCGAATGATTTTAGCTCGGTTGGGCTAAAGGTTTGGATTGTATGGAAAAATTTAGTGTTAAATAGAGCCATATTTTTATGGTAGTAAATTTTTTATAAAAATATGATTATTAATGAATTATAGCAAATATGTTTTGTGAAGATATATTATTTTTTATGGTAAATAACTCAAATAGTCTTTGGAAATAAAGTCAACATTCCTGCATCTTTGAATCATCAAGACAATCAGACATTCATTCAAACCTTTACCAAATAGGATTTTCTCGATTTCTTGATGGTAGTGGTCATTTTAGAAACGCTACTTCTATTGTCTTTTAATTTACCTGTATAACCCCAAAGTGTTTTCTGAGGCAGTCATTTGTACTGCCTCAGCATAGTATTGCTATGCCGAACCCTAACCTTAAAATCTAATTTATTATGAAAAATTTAATTGCTGGAGA
>CAYMSC010000150.1:2921-12270 GCA_964392805.1 uncultured Saprospiraceae bacterium | reverse complement strand
AGATAAAATTTGCCGCTTGTAGCCAATTGATGGAATTTTAAACATGCTCTTAGCAGGATAGCGTCCGTTTAAGTACGACTAATTACAATTTTCCTTTTTTAGGGAACCAACCTGCCACCCAAATCTTGACCTATAACTAGGTATTGTTTAGCTACGCTTCCAAAATAACTTATTTTATCGCTAATAAAGTGGATTTAATAGGTAGTAATACTGACTTCGATTTGTCAAAAACGATTTTTTGGTAAATTGCTTTATAATCTTGCCGCATACCGTTCAAAATACAAACACTCTTCCACCACCTCTTCATAAAAAGCAGTGTTGGCGTAATACTCTTTTAATATTTTAAAATATTGCCGATATTCGGCTGGCACATTTGGAATTTGATTACCAAAAATAGAATAATTACTCCCCCTTTCGGTAAAGTATAAATTCTGTTGACACTTGGCAGCCATAAATGCTGCTCGTGCGGCTAATTCATCACTTTGGGTCAATCGAAATGCTTTATCATAATAATATAAAGGTAAAGAACAATTAACGGTTTCATGATTTCCGTAAGGTGCATCCAAATGAGCAAATACCGCTTCTCCTGACTTCAAACCACCCCAACTGGTTCCACTACGATAATAATCTGCAACCTCCCATTCATAGCCAAAATAGGTCATATTATACAAAGCATTGCCAATTTGATAATAATAACTCGCTCCCTTTTCCATATCCGCTTTAGCTTTGTATTCCAATTCTAAAATCCTTTCTAAAATTACCGTTTTATTAAATCCTGCGGTATCTATTACTCTGCAATTTATACAATCGACAAATTCCGCTCTAAAGGGATTGAACAAACCAAAATCATCTCTGTCCTTACGAGGCATCTGCCGAAAGGCTTCTAAGGCGGATTCCAATTGCATTTGCCCTAAAAAATAAGTGCCTTTCATATCCCATAAATCGCTTTCTATGGTTGTAATGCCATCTTCTTTAAGTACCATTTTATTCTCTAACTTACTCCTATTCTCCTTTTGACAAACAGCGATTAACTCCTCTATAAGCTCAAGTTGTGGAAAATACTTTAGTTGGTCTAGCTTAAATTCTTCTAAAAATGCTTTGCCATGATACCCTTCTCTTTTGTATAATTGGGTTAGCTTATCTTTTACAAATTTATCAAAATCTGGATATTTGGTAAATAATTCCGTCTTCTCATAATTGACAATCAAATTTTCCATTTCCGTATTTACTTCTTCTAATCCATCAATATTAGCAACCATGATGAGTGCTTGCAATTGTTCTTCTAACACTTCTGTTGCCATTGTCCCTTTGAGCGGAGTCAATGTCTTGCGAGCCGCATAATAATCTCCTCCTAATAATTCTAAATAACCTTCTGCTATATGCCATAAATCGGGTGTCTGCACCTTATTTTCATCACTAATTATTAATACCAACTGCAGTAAATCCAATAGATTTTTTCCTGCGTCTTTTCTCGGTATTTTGTGAATACGCCAATTATTTTTTTTCTTTTTATTAAAATCCAAGCCCAATAAATCTTTCTCTAATTTTTGAATTTCTCGGACTAATAATAATTCCAAATGTTCATTCTTTGGGTCTATTTCATAAATAGCACGCATTTCTTCTGCCCCATGACTAAGCGGGTCATTTGCTCGCAAAGCATAGAGTGTTGCCCGTTCTTTATCTGACTGGCAAAGTTTGAGGCAAGCCAACCACTCTTCATCTGTTTTTATGGAAAAGCTCCGATAGGCAGTAATTCTTTTACTAGGGGTATTATCAAAAATTTTACTGTACAAATAAGCTGCTTCTACATTTCTCCCTAAGCCCATCAAAGCACCTGCTTTATGCCCTAAAATCCAATCTTCGATAATACTTGGGTCATTATCCGTTTTGGGCATTAAATCATCGTATAAAGCCAAAGCTTGGTGATAGTCTTTTTTATAATGTGCTAAACGAATAAGTTGGTAGGCATAGCGCAATCGAAAATAATGGGATTTTGTTTTTTTAAATGCCTTTCGTCCATCTTTGATAAGGAATTGCATGGTTACAGTGTCTCTTGGTGGAGAATTCCAAGCATCATTTTTCACTACATGGGGTTCACATCTTTTGGCAAAAATCAAATAATCGACCGCCTCTTCGCATTTATTTTGGTGTAGGTGTCGAGCAAACGTATTTCCTGCCAATTGCCCACTCAGTTGTCCATTTTTTTGCTTCATCAATGTTTTTAATCGACGCAATTCAGTTATAGAAGATTTATAAATGATATAATTAAAGTCCATCAATCTTGGACCGTCACAAAATCGTTCTTGCCACTCTGCTAAATTATCTTTTTGTTGTATATCTTCGGTAGGCTTAATTTGTTTAAATACTTTTTCAAAACCAGCAAAATAGGACGCTTTGGGTGCATTTAAATCAATAATATTGGGATTCAAAAAGGAGTAGCCATAAAAATAATTTAAATGATAAGGTCCACAACCTTTTGATATTTTTATTGGCACCAATAGGGTCGCTAAAAAACAAGCTGTGCTTAACCCAATTAGGCATATTTTTTTGTATTTCTTCATTTATTTTGTGCCAAATTTTAATAAAATTGAATCTAATGCCTCCACTTCAAAATTCATTAGTACTGCTGAATCTAAATGATAAAAAACGATGCTTCTATCTTCCCTTTTCAATTGTTGTTCTAATAAATCTGCCGCAATGTTTAATTCGTCAACGGTGCTTTTTTCAAGGCGAATTTCATCATTTTTATACAAATATACCCCATCAAGATAAGTACTTTTTATTATTTCCCAATGATTTTCATCAACTTTGCGAAACCGATTGGGGTCAGCTAATTCAATAGCATCTAGTTGATTGAGCAATTTTATCATCTTATTAGCTCTAAACAACACTCCCCATTGAAATAATGGTAAGGCTAAATCCAAGGGTAAGGGATAATCTTTTAACTTCGCTATGTATTGTTGCCCAATTTGATTATCTAAAATAGAATTTTCGGTCGTCTCTTCTTGAACCTTCCCCATATTATAATACATCAACATTCCTCTTTCTACTGGTGGAACGCCCGTTTTTTCTACATATTTGATTTGGTGCAAACGAATGGTCGCAGATAATCGAATATCAATGCCCGCCAATTCTTTTTTCAGTAACTTTAATAAAACGAAATATTTTTGTTGGGTACTTTTAGACCAATCACAATCAAATTGAACTTCCTTTAAAACGATATTCGGAAATCCTTCTAATTGCCTTATTAACTTCTGCCCTATTTTTTGTGCTAAATCGGGTAATTTTTCTGCGGATACATTTACCAACGTTCTATTGGTAATAAAGACCGTCGGTACAATTTCTATAATATCAGGTAGTGCTGAATCTACCATTAAACTTGCTTTTGCAACAGCTTCTTGTTGATTAAAATTCCAATCCACATCAAAAAACTTTGGATAGATTTTCTGGACGTTTAACTCACTTAGGTAATTTATTTCTCTTGAGGTGAGGTCAAGTTTAGTTTGCCAATGGTAGAACGCAGGTTGAATATCTACAGATTTTTGTTGGCAGCTTTGGAAGAAAAAAAGAAGGAAGAAAAGTATCGACGAATTCATTCGTCGGGAAAATATTAAGGGACGAATGAATTCGTCGATACCAAATGTTTTTGACCAAGTAAAATCATTCCGTTTCACTTTTTCTTTGATGGTTTTGAAATTAAAATTTTACATTTTAGATTAAAAAATTCCTGTCCGAGTAAGTATGATTTGCTCGGACAGGAATGTCCAAGTTAGAGTTATAGATGTCGTTCTGCATGGTACGAAGACCTTACCAATGGTCCACTTTCTACAAAATCAAAACCTTTCTCCAAACCAATTGCTTTGTACTCCGCAAACTTCTCTGGGCGTACAAATGATTCTACCGCAAGGTGCATTTTGGTAGGCTGTAAATATTGTCCTATCGTCAATACATCACAACCATGTGCTACCAAGTCATCCATCGTTTTGAATACTTCTTCATCTGTCTCCCCTAAACCAACCATAATACCAGATTTGGTTCGTTTACCAAAGTTTTTAGTTCGTTGGATTTGCTCTAAACTTCGGTGATATTTTGCTTGTGGTCGTACTTTTCTGTATAAACTTTCTACTGTTTCCATATTGTGAGACACAACTTCTTGACCTCCACTTATCATTCTTTCTAATGCAACCCAATTCGCTTTGGTATCGGGAATCAATGTTTCAATAGTGGTTGTAGGAGACATTTCTTTCGTTAATCGAACGGTCTCATACCAAATCTCTGCCCCTCTATCCTTCAACTCATCTCGATTCACAGAAGTAATCACCGCATGTTTGACTTCCATTAATTTGATGGCTTCGGCTACCCTTCTTGGTTCATCCGCATCATATTCTGGTGGTCGCCCAGTCTTAACCGCACAGAACGAACAAGAACGAGTACATGTATTCCCCAAAATCATAAAGGTGGCTGTTCCAGCCCCCCAACATTCGCCCATATTAGGACAACTACCACTCTGACAAATAGTGTGCAACTTATATTTATCCACTAAATTTCGAACCTTCTTAAACTCTTGCCCAATTGGTAATTTTACTCTTAACCAATCTGGTTTTCGTTTACGTGGTTCTTTTTCTGGTTTATTAACTATTGGTAATTCTATCATTATTTACGGTTCACAGTTTATTCCGATTTCTATCGGAGGTTCACGGTTTTCGGTTCACGGCGTTTAAACCAGTGCCTTTTCCTAAAACCTATGATAAAAAAAGGTCTACCGAACATTAAGTTGGTAAACCTTATATATTATTTCTATTAACAATTTTTATGATAAAGTGTTGTAATATTAAAAGCTTCCTTTCACTTAAAACTTACACTCATCACTTACAACTAAACATTAACTTCGTTTACCTAATTGCAAACTTACGAATAGATTTATAAAAAACTGTCGATTTTGCACACCTTCTAAGCCATCATCTACTAAAATTGGTGCTCTTTTTAAATAAAAATCGCCCATTATGCCAATATCCATCGCTTTAACATACTCATCAAAGGCCCCCCAGTCAAAATGAAAACTGAATTTGGCTTGCGCTCCTGGTAAAAAAGACAATTCAGAAAGTCCTCTACTAAATGGCGCAGCTCCCTGAATGATACTTGGGTTTAAAAAATCATCTCTATTTTCTTCTGAAAATCTTTCTTCTGAGACAAATGGCACTCCTGTATCTAATGCTCGACTAATCTCTATAAAATATGGTTTTAGGATACCAATGGAAGGGCCAATTTCATAATTTATTCCTATTGCAACGCCTCTTGTACTTGCTTTTTCGGATAAATACTTTTTTGTACCCCATCCTCCTCGCAGGACAAACATGGAATTTTGTTTACCAAAAAAGAAGGATTGTTGTCCGCCAAATCGACGAGAAAATTGGTCGTTCTGTTTAAATTCCTTCGGATGTCTTAGCGTACCAAATTCAAAATGATAGTAATTGGTCTTATCGTAGGTAATAATTTTTCCTACGTTGACCGCAAAAGAAAACCCTCGAAAAGTATTGATTCTAAAATCAAAAGCCAATTCTTTATTATAAACAATTCCTTGATTGGAAAAGCTACGTACTCTTGGCTGTACCACTTGAGCTAACAAACTTGTGTAACCAAAAAAACCGATTGTGAGGAGAAGGAATAGTTTTTTCATATTTTATATAAGAAAATTTAGAAAATTGTTCATAGCTGAATAGTTGGGGATTCGATGTTTTATAAACTTTTAAAAATCATAACTCCATATCAAAATAATCTAGCCATCTATTTTATTAATTATAATAAACTAATTATCAATAGTTTAGTTCATTAAATTTAATTGTATGTTTTTGTGTTAAACATAATGCCTTGCAAAATGTCCTTTGTTATTATTCAAATATATGGAAATTAATCTTCTAATGATAGTATAATGAACGATACTTTTCTTGTTTTTAGTCGAAAACTAAAGTGAAATATTCGGTAACGTTTGCTAGAAGACGTTATATACTTGTTGATTATAATAAAACAACTTAGCAGCTTTAAAATAATATTTATAGGCGACGAAAAAATAAGTTTCGCATTTTTCTTCATTACTTAAAAGATAATATACTGCTATTTGCATATTATTTTTTATTTTAGCATCTTCACGTTTAGGGTCTAAAAAATCACCCTAATATTAGTTTTTGAATAGGGCTTTCTTATAAAAAACAAGAATTTGCAAAATAAGTGTTTTTTAAACCACAAAAATATCAAAAGAACACAAAAGAGGAAGATTAAAAACTTTTGCGTGAATCTTTTGTGAATTGTGGCGCCTTTTGTGGTTCAAAATAATTTTATAAAAAACCTTTGTTTTTGAATTTCATCTTTCCACAAAACCAATTTAATGAGTAAACGCCAACGTCGATTAGCTGCTATTATGTTTACAGACATTGTGGGATACTCTGCCATGATGCAAAAAGATGAGGTGATTACGAATCGTTTAAGAAATCGCCATCGGGAAGTCTTTACTCGTTTAACTGAAAAATACGAAGGGGAGATTTTACAATATTATGGAGATGGTACTTTGAGTATTTTTTATAGCACGGCTGCTGCGGTAGAATGTGGAATAGAGATTCAAAGAGAGCTCAAGCAAGACCCTAAAGTACCACTTAGAATTGGTATACATACAGGAGATATTACTTTTAGCGACGAGGATGTTTTTGGAGATGGGGTTAATATCGCTTCTCGTGTAGAATCCCTATGTGTACCGGGCGGTATTTTTGTAACGGGTAAAGTTTATGATGATATAAAAAATCATCCAACTATCCGTGCGGAATCCGTTGGAGAACATGGTTTAAAAAACATTAAAGAAACAACTTCTATTTACGCTATTTCTAATCCTGGTATTACCATACCTAAGCAACGACTATCTACTCCAAAAAACAAAAAGGCTAATAATAAAAAATCTCCTAAAATAAAGTTTAATAAAAATAAAGTTAATCTACCGACCGTCGGAAAAAATAAGGCAACCGCAACTAAGCTTGCCTTCCCTTTTGGCTTATTCGGAGTTCATCGTTTTTATTTAGGGCAGAAATTTTTAGGAGTACTCTATCCGCTTTTCTTTGTCCTTGGTATTATTGAAGGCAACCCACTATTTATTTGCGGCCCTCCTATCTTAAGTTTTTTAGATATGCTTCTGTTCAAATCTATGTCCGAAGCAGAGTTTGATGCGAAGTATAATAAAGATGTTGTAGCAGCAAATCCGACTGCATCTATGGGTATGATGGATAATACTCAAGTTCAAGACGACCAATTGAGTAATCAAAAAAGCTATTTGAAAGCTCAATTTGTTCGGCATAAAAAAGCAGGTGAAAATTATCTGAATGAGTATGATTATACTAGAGCGGCAGGAGAATTCACGAAAGCCAATGAATTAAAATATGACGACGCACCTGTCCATTTTTACTTGGCTCGCTGTTATTCTATGCTAGAAGACACCAAAAATGCTTTGATTCATTTGGACGCAGCCATTGCTTTTGGTATTCCTCCTCGACAAATTGATACGGTTGATGATTTGGCATTCCTGCGAATGCAGCCTGAATTTAATGAATTTGCTGCTAATAACTATCGCTTCCAAGAGGATACGCCGCCAGTCCAAACTAAAAGACCGCTTAAAAAAGTAGCCAAATCAATGCCTATTAAACAAGAAAAAGCTACTCCTAAACAGATAGACTTAGATGCACCACCACCTGACTTTTTAGAAAAATTACAAAAACTAAGTGAGTTGAGAGCGAAAGGGTATTTGACGGAGGAAGAGTTTGTACAGCAGAAGGAGAAGTTGCGGTTGAAGTGATTTTAATTTTAAATTTTTCAAATAGCTTAAACGTACTACTACCAACTATTCGTTAAACCTCTACAAACTCTATCATTTTCTTAGAAACAACTTCTTTTACTTTTTGAGGATTAGATTTTTTTTCGTGGTGTGTACAATCTTTACAGTTTTGTAATAATCGCCAATTTACAAAATGTGCATAAGCAACGGTGAGTCCTCCAATCACAACCAAAATCTCGCCAATATTATGTGGAACTAAACGGCTAATTGCTAAAAAAACAAACCCGACTAATACGATATTAACCGCTTTTCTTTTCTTATGCTGCTTTTTAAAACTTGTCCATAAAGACCAATAAGCCAAAATAATACTCAGCGTAATAAACCCTAATTCTACATTATGATTGGCTAACCATGAAAAACTTCCAAGTGAGCCAAATAATAGAATTAACGGTATGGCAGCACAATGCAATGCACATAAAAACGAGGCCAAAAATCCCCAAAAATCTATGTTATTATTGATAAATCGACTCATTTTGAAAATTAAAATCTAAAATTTAAAAGTACAGTTTTACTACCTACTCTTTGTTAATTTTAATACCTGTTTTTGAATTTGCTTGGCTAATTTATTTGCCTGTTCATTCAGATATAATAACTCCTTTCCATTTGGTTCGTAAGCACTTTCTGAATTTGTTATATCGTTTTGAAAAGCCGTTAATTTTACTTGGTTTGCTTCTATTTTATCCACCCCCTCTATAAATTTCTGTTCTGTATTTGTTAATGCTCGACCTTGAACCATGATATTATTTCGCTCATTGGTCAAATTTTGAAGTGCGTCCTTGATGCTTAATTGAAGCTCGGCAGTTTCTGATTTTAAGCTATTGGCTTTGTCAAAATCAATAGTACTCGCTTCTTGAATTTTAGGCGTACAAGCAAAAAATAGCATTATCAAAGAAAATATAACTAACCTATTCATGAAAAATATTAAATATATTATAGAAATACTCCAAATTTCTTATTTAAGCTAAATGCAATAACGTTGCAAAAGTACAAAATGTTTTTTATATGCAGCACTATTGCATTTAGAAATATTTTCAGCTAATCCAATAAAGATGCTTGACTATAAATTCTACCATTCACAATCGTCCATTCTATCTCGCGAATATTTTTAATATCTGCCAATGGATTTTCTTTTACAATGATTAGGTCTGCTAATTTACCTGCTTCTAGCGTCCCCATATCTTCTTGTGTTCCCAAAACTTTGGCATTATTAATAGTAGCGGTTTGTAAGACCTCAAAAGTAGATAAACCCGCAGCTTGGTAAGCTTCCAACTCCATATGTAAACCAAATCCATAGGGCAAAATGGGTCCATCTGTTCCCGCAGAAATTAATCCACCTTTATCGTGAATATCTTTTATCATTTTACAAGCGTTTTGAAAACGTCGCTCCCATCCTTTTTTATCTCCTTTCACTTGGTCAATCCCACTTTTTGCATTTTGTAAATTAAATGGCGTTTCTAATTTTAGCAGTCGCTCATCTTC
>CAYMSC010000150.1:0-2821 GCA_964392805.1 uncultured Saprospiraceae bacterium | reverse complement strand
ATGAATATCTATCAAGCTTGACATTGCATAGCTATTCGATGCGTCTATTTTTCTATCGGCTATTCGGTTGCCATCATGGTCTTCAATCGCAATGATTCTGTTCGCCTCAATAATGATGTCCTTGTTTTCTTGCAATTCATTGGTTATGCCGTCAAAAAGTCCTTTCACATGAATAATCGTCCGTCCTTCTGGTGATTTCCGCTGTGTCTTTAAATCAATGGCTACTTTTTCAATACCTCCCGTTTGAATATTTATTTTTTTCAATCCTTCATTGGTCATATATAAAATATGCTTGGAATCTCCTGACCAACTCGGCACATCTGCCAATTCATTGGTCAATCGAATCGGTAAACCTGCTGGTTGCCCTTTGGTATCGACGGGAATGGTCCACAATACTCCATGACTGATAGCTGCGATATGTTTGCCATCTGGTGACCATACTGGTCCATCTTTAGCTCTCACGCCAAATGACCAATTTTTCAATCCTTTCCAAGCCCAATTTTTATTGCCATCCGCCGAATAAAAAAGGAGTCGATTTACACCTTCTCGGTAAAGGGTAGAATATTTTTTAAGGGAAGTTGTAGCAATCGTTTTGCCATCTGCTGACCAAGTGGGACTGCCCAAACTACTTGGCACCATTTTACTAACTTGTGTGGTGGTTCCCGTTTGACTGTCCATCGTTTCTAATCGGCCTAATCTCGGACCAAAGCTTACCGTGTAAGCAATCGTTTTTCCGTCTGGGGAAAAAGCTAATCCTGCTGGTGCAGCAGGAATATCGCCTACCTTCTTTACTGTTTTTAGTGCGACCTCATAACTATAAATTGCCCAGCGTCCATCTTTGTCCGAGGCATAAATGAGTTGTTTCCCATCTGGAGACCATGCAGGTGTTAGTTTCGCAAAAGCATCATCCGTTATTTGATGTAATATGCCTGCTTCGGCTTGAATCCAAATATTATTCAAGGCTTGGAAAGCTACGTCTTTTCCATTGGGCGCTAAATTTGGATGGGTAATTCCTTTTACCAATACTGCTTCTCCTTCCTCAAAATCTCTTTTTTTACGTTGATACGTTGGGCGTTTCACTTTAAAGGTAGCCGAAAAAGGAATTGTTTCTTTTGAACTAAATTCCGTTTGTGCTTGGATGATTTTTCCGTCTGCGGTATAAATATAGGCTTGATTGGATAACCAGCTAACTCTAAAAGGAAAAACATCTGCTTCCCCATCTTTGGTAATCGCCATAGGTTCTGGCATATCTAACCACATCTGCATTAGATTACTTTCATCAAAATCCTGTTGAACAAAAGTGAGGGAGGTCCCGTCTGGTCGCCAAGACAAGCCACTCAATTTCCCTGCTACTTTTGCGACTGTTGCTATCTCCTTATTTGAAAAAGAATAATAATAAATACCTTGATAATCTGGGTTATCTGCAATAAAAGCGAGTCTATTGCCACTATCATTCCATGCGGGGGCATATTCGTTGCCTGCCCATATGGTTATTTGCACTAATTCCTTTGTTGCCAATTCAATTGTCCAAATATCATAGGTTCCTTCTCTGTCTGAGGAAACCGCTATTTTTTTACCATCTGGAGACCAATGAGGTTCTCGATAATCATAGGGCCCATGCGTTAGTTGCTGTAAATTACTGCCATCTTTGTTGATGGTATAAATATGCCAGTTGCCTTCCCAATAGCCTTGAAAAGTTAGTTGATTGCCGTCGGGTGACCAGGAGGGTTGGCGGGCATCTCCAAATTCGTCGGTGATGGGTTTCGCTGCTCCTCCATTTATAGGCATCAGCCATAGCCTGCCTTGTAAATCTATTGCCAAAGTTTGTTTGTCAGGAGATAAGGCGGTCGCCATATTTGTTCCTTCAGTGACGGTTATTTCTAGTGTTTTGAAACTCGTGTGGTCTTCTTTGTTTTGTGGCATATAAAAGGCTAGTAGGGTTAATAGGAATATAGTGGAGCAGATGGTAAGGATTCTCATGCTTGTGTTGTTCTGTTTTTGTAATCCGTAAATGTACAAAATTTGGGGGATTTTCTTTTAGTGGAGGATGGCTTTGGATTTTGATAAATTTTCTTTGCTGGGAGTATTGGCCCACGGATTTAATATGATTTGGCGGATTTTAATCGGATTTTTCTTTGCTAGATAGATTTGGTTGAATGGTTGATTATGCTGATGAAAAAATAAAAGGCAACTTCAAAACAAGCTACCTTTTACTTCTTGTTGTTTATTTAAATCTATTCTCTAATACCTTTCTTTTAAAAGTTGGTTCTGGTCCAAAATTTAATAGAAGACCCACTTCTATATCTGTGGCTTTTAAATAATTTTTAAGCTGTATTTCATGTTCAGGAGCTATTTTAGTAACTGCTTTCAATTCTATTATAACCTTTTTAACAACTATAATATCCGCAAAATAATCTCCTACTAGTTGTTTTTCATAGTGAACTTTTATTGGATGTTGCCTCAATGCCTCTAATTCCATTTTCTTTAGTTCAATCATCATAGCATTTTCATAGACCTTTTCTAAAAAGCCAAAACCTAAAGTATTGTAAACTTTGTAATAAGCTTTCAAAATTTTTTCTGTAATTTCTTCGTGTAATAAATTCATCATAGTTTGTTTAGAATGGTTAATAATCAATAATAAAATCAGAATCAAAACTTCTTTATACTTGTACAGAGTCATAAAAGTCAAAAATTCCACATAATTTTATAATAAAATATACAAATCAAGAAAAAATTATACTAAAATCCGTTTAAAATCCGCCAAATCATATTAAATCCGTGGGCCAATACTCCTAGCAAAGAAAACTAAAAAGAAAATCCG
>CAYMSC010000149.1:4392-12301 GCA_964392805.1 uncultured Saprospiraceae bacterium | reverse complement strand
CTTATCTATGAAGAAATGATTGCCGATACTGGCTTGATGACGGAGATTGAAGACATCGTACAATTTGCGATGCAAGAGATGCAAAGCACCGTGAATAATGGAACGGAGTTTTATGATTATGTAGAAAATAGTTTGTCTATTACGCCCGTTGGCATTTTACCACACCAGAATGAAGAAGGCTATTTCTTCCTTTCCGACGGTAGTCGGTCTATCAAAGTATATAATTATAAACTGAGTATTTTTCAGCGAACCAATGACCGTTTCCGCTCTCTAAAAACCCATTTTGTCAACGAATGGAGACGAAACTTTGTCAATACTTACGAAAGTATTAAACTAGAATTATTGAAGGCTCAAAAAAATATGACCCTGCCTGCGGTTTATTCTATTGAAACAAATTTGGCGTTTCCTGTGGATGCGACTTTGTTGCCTGTGGCTAAGCGGTGTTTGGTGCGGCATTTGTCAGCGGGTGGAATTAGTTAAGCAACCACTATAACAGATTTTTTAGGAAGCCTTTCTTTCTTTGAAGGCTTTGTTTTGTTTTTAACACAAGTATTCAATACTTCCATCATTGCTTTAGCTATTTCTTGGACAACAGGAATAGCAACAGAATTACCCATTTGCCTATACATTTGCGTACGAGAAACAGGGAATTTAAAATCTTTTGGAAAGCCCATGATGGCTTTGCATTCGTTGTGAGATAATAAGCGTAAGCCTGTTTTTCCGTCTTTTACGAAGGTGCCTGTGAGGCGTTGGATTTTATGATAAGTGGAGCAAAGCGTTTTGACTTGGATGTCTGAATTTTTGTCTATTACTTGTGGACGACCGTCGTCTTTTTTGTAGATGTAGGATTTTTGTAGATGATTAGAAATAGTATATCCATCCTCATGAGATTCGACAAATTGACCAATTCCTACTTTTTTTTCATGTTTTGCTGGCCATTCGAAGAAGAAGTTTGTTTTATTTGAAATTGCTTTATTAAATCCTACGATATAAATTCTTTTTCTGTGTTGTGGAACACCATAATCCGCTGAATCTAATTCTTTTAATTCTACCCAATAGCCTAGTTCGTTTCTTAACGTACTCATTATTTGTTTGAGCGTGTTACCTTTATCGTGATGTTTTAGACCTGATACATTTTCTAATAAAAAAGACTCCGGCTTTTTTTCTTTCAAAATTCTAACAATATCAAAAAATAAAGTTCCTTGGGTAGCATGTTCAAAACCTTCTCGCTTCCCAATACTACTAAAGGGTTGACAAGGAAATCCACCAATTAATATATTATGGTCAGGAATGTCTTTTGCTTCAATTTTGGTTATATCTCCTGCTGGCATGTCGCCAAAATTTTTGTAATAGGTTTTTTGACTGTATCTATCCCATTCTGAACTAAATACACATTCGCCTTCATTTCTTTGAAAAGCAATCCGCATACCACCGACACCCGCAAATAAATCAATGAATTTGAATTTTTCTTTAGACATTATATTAATTATTTATACTTCTTAGTTCCTAAAACAATAAGTTGTAAAGAAAACAAATTTATTGGTTTTTTTGTTAAAAAAATCACTTTATTTTTTGTCAAAATAAATTGGTACTTTTAATTGAATTCGTTTTCCTCTTTGTTTAGATGGATAGGTCCAACTAAATGGAACACCAAATTTCAATTTAGCATTCTTTAGGATTATTTTAATATAATCTTCCATGTTATAGCATACTGATTTTTCTCCATTGGAAATGAGTAAATAATTGGAAACTTGTAAAGTCGGACGAGTTAAGTTTATGTGGTCATGCATTCCTCTTAGTGCCCATTGGGTAAAAATTCCTTGACCTTTTGTTAATAGTGTTGAAAAATCACTTTCAGAATAACCTTTGGGCAAATTTTCATTGAACGCAGAATAAGTTGGGAAATCTTGGAAAGCGGATAGATATTTTGCTAATTTAGTATTGGCGCATTGTAAGACATTTATAAAAGCTGCCGCCGTATAATCATGGCAAGAAACTCTAGCTTTAGTGGTATTCTTTAAAGAAATTGTTTCTGTGAAATTTAGGTTAGAATGGGTTTCAAAATATAAAATTAAATCTGTTTTTGGATTCCCGCCATTTTTTAATAAGGGTACAGAATTTGTTGCTTTTATTTTAATAATATCGCCAATAGCTATTTGCCTATCATTTAAGATTTGACTAATTATCTGATGATAGATAGGTAGATTGTCTAATTGACTATTTTTGTATTGTTTTAAATTATTATAATCAGAAAGAATTTCAGCTATTGATAAGTATCAATTTGAGTTATACGCTATTAACTATCTGCTGTAAAAGAATAGACTGTTCATAAATTAATAAGCAAATAGGATTTGTTATTTTCTTAAAAAAGTATTTTTTCGTCGCCGCTTAATAGGTTTTTGGAATGAATATTGACCTGTATTATAATTCTCCCTTCTAAATAAGAAATCTACTCCAATCCTCCCCAATGTTGATTCATAAGGCCGTCGAATTTCTGAGTATAATACTACAGGAAATCATATCTTTTATATACAAAAAACTAAAGATACTTTATGATAACCTACAAAACCTTACGATTTCGAGATAGTCAAATAGAGAAGGACTTTAATGAATGGTATTTACCCGTTGAATTAAGAATCTTCCGATATGCTTTATTATTAGGGACTATCACCAATCTGCTATTTATTTCGTTGGATTATTTCTTACATGAGGGGATTACGACCACACGGTTTTTAATACTTAGGTTAGTTTCTTCTATCATTGTTATTGCTTTTTATAGTTTGACTTTTACTTGGATTAAAACGTATAAACAATATCAGCTTTTTACCCTTAGTTTTGCCTTTTTTTGTTTTTTTACTCCTGTTATTGCTAGCTTTTTTGACAATGTAGATAATTTCTATTTTTATACCACCAATGGTATTCTCATCATTTTTATTTTTACTTTAATTAATATTCGTTTTTACCTGCTTCGTTTTATTGCGGTGTTCGTTCTTATTACTTACTTGTTGATAATAAAAATAAATTTAGACATCGCTTTACCTGATTTTATTCATCAAGCTTATGGGGTCATTTCTATTATAATTATGAGTCTTGCTTGTAATTGGATGGTAGAATTTCAAAAGCGGCAAAACTTTCTGGATAATCAATTGATTGCCGAACAGAAAGGAACCTTGGAAGAAAATATACTTGAAAAAGATGTTTTATTAAGAAAATTAAAAGAACAGAATCAAGAACTAAATGTCTTCAACCACTCCGTATCACATGATTTGAAGACTCCATTGAGAAATATCAATACTTTTTCAAGTTTATTAGCAGCTAAATGTAACAATCAGTTTGATGAAGAGGGTAAAGTTTACCTCAATTTTGTTCTTGATAGTACTAATAAAATGAACGCCTTGATTAATGATTTGTTAGCTTACTCAAAAGTAAAACAATCAGAATTAGAACTGACAGACCTGAATATGAATCAACTTGTAACGACTATTTTTATAGAGCAAACGAAAGTATTAACCACCCAACCTATTTTGTCCAAGACTTTGCTACCAAACATAAAAGCAGATGAAGTTTTAATTAAACAAGTTTGGAATAATTTGATTTCTAACGCACTTAAATATTCTAGTAAAAAGAAGGAAATTCAACTAAAAATAGGCGCTTCCAAAGAAAATGAAGGGGTCACTTATTTTATCAAAGACAATGGCGTTGGATTTGATATGAAATATGCAGAACGATTATTTGAGCCATTTAGTCGGCTGCATAATGAGCGGGAGTTTAAAGGAACGGGCGTTGGACTTTCTTTAGTTCATAGAATTGTGCAAAAGCATAATGGTAAAATTTGGGCAGAAAGTGAACCCAATAAAGGGGCTACTTTCTACCTATTTATGCCGAGTTGATATTTATTCCGCTTTAATAGCTTTTACTGGATTTCTTAAAGCAGCTTTTATACTCTGCACCCCAATTGTCGCAAAAGCAATTACTACCGCTGCAATACCTGCTACCACAAACATCCACCATTCTAATTCAATCCGATAAGCAAAATTATTTAACCAATTGTTCATGAAATACCAAGAAAATGGGGCGGCAATTAAGAAAGCAATACCAACTAGTTTTAGATAATCTTTTGCCAATAAACTAACAATTCCTGCTACCGAAGCACCCAATACTTTTCGAATACCTATCTCTTTGGTACGCTGCTCAATAGTATAAGCAATTAAGCCTAATAAACCCAAACAGGCAATGAAAATAGAGAGAAAAGTAAAGACACTTAGCATTGACCCCAACTGATTTTCTAGTTGATAGAGGCGATTAAAATCTTCATTGAGAAAGGAGAAAGAAAAGGGTAAACCTAGATTTAAATTGCTTAATAAACTTTTAGATTGCTCAATGACCTTAGTTTCACTTCCTGCTTGAATATTTACTGCTAAGAATCCATGATTTAGCTGATACGTTTCTGATGATTCGTGAAAAAGGGCAAAAGGCTCGATTAAAGAACAGAAGGAGAGTGCATGAAAATCTTTCATTACGCCAACTACTTGAAACCGTTGATTCCCATTCCCTGGATAACGGATATATTGTCCTATTGGATTTTCCCAACCAATGTATCTTACTGCTGCTTCGTTGAGTATAACGGAGCGATTATCTGTTCCATATTGCTCATCAAAGTCTCTACCTTGAAGGATTTTAATGTGCATCGTTTCCACAAAATCATCATCTACTAGGTAAGAGTATAAACTGATGTCAGGTGTAGATTCGTCACTTTTCCCGTCCGTTTCTGGAACATAAAAATCTCCAAAAGCTCCCTTAGTTGGCAAATCAGTGGTTTGGGTAACGTTTAGTACGTTGGGCAATTTTAATAATTCGGCTTTATAAGCTTTTGCTTGTTCCCCCAAACTCTGCACATTGGGGATGACCATGATATTTTCTTTCGCAATGCCCAAGTCCGCTTTTTGCGTAAATTTTATTTGTTGTAAAATGATAAAAGTAACGGTAATTAGCCCAACTGAAATAGCAAATTGGAAAACGACCAAACTATTTCTTATCCAACCATGACGGTCTTTTCGATTCGCCATATTATTGCGTAAAGCTACGATAGGCCGAAAAGCAGATAAGTAAAAGGCAGGATAACTACCTGCTAGTACCCCTGTTAGAAGCGTAATGCCAATAAAAGCAGGTAAAGTCCAACCGCTGAATAAATGACTTAGACTTAATTGAGCAGCTACTAATTGATTGAACCAAGGCAAACTTAATTGCACGGCTGCTATCGCTAATAAACTTGCCGCCAAACTATATAAAACCGCTTCTGACATAAATTGCCGAATCAGTTCTCCTCGTCCAGAACCTAATACCTTTCTGACCCCCACTTCCTTGGCTCTTTTTAAAGAACGGGCAGTTGAAAGATTCATAAAATTAATACAAGCTAATAATAGAATTAATAAAGCGACTAAACCAAAGATTTTTACTTCTGTATAACTTCCTAAATTAGCGACTCGAGAAGATTGATTTTCAGAGAATAAATGAACCTTAGCTATTGGTTTTAGACTTAATTCCCAACGATTACTATCCTTAAAGAATTCATCTAAGTTTTGTCCGACGCGTTTGAATGCTTTGGCGGCGTGCTGCTGTATCATGGGTGGAAACTTTTTAATTAAAGTTGCCAATTCAGCTTCATTCACAGCTTGGTTTAATTTAACATGGGTATCTAATTGCAGCCAAATCCAACTCCAACTAAAATAATTGACGCGTTGTACCGCAGTTATTGGATATACTGCATCAAATTGTAAGGAAGATTGGGCGGGTAAATCTGCCATCACTCCTGTGACAATAAATGGGGTATCATCAATGAAAATTTCTTGATTGATAGGAGAGGCATTATCAAAATACTTCTTCGCCATTGTTTGGCTTAGTACAATCGCATTTTTATTTTTTAAACTGGTTTGTGCATCTCCTTCGATTAATGGGAAAGTAAAAAATTCTAAAAAATTAGAATCGACTGCCCAAATATTACTTTCCGTATAAAAACGGTCTTTGTGGCGCAGCACCAAATCTCCAGGCATAAAGTGCCGAGTAAAACTTTCAATTTCAGGGATTTCATTTTGCATCGTTTCGCCTACGGGAGGAGGGGTATTAGAGGTATTAAAAGCTTCTCCTCCAAAATTTACAGATAGATTGACTTGATAAATTTTTTCTCCTTCTTTATGAAATTGGTCATACCCCATTTCGTACTGCAAATACATTAATAGTAGAAAACAAGCTGCCATACCGACGACCAATCCTGAAAGATTAATTCCGCTGTAAAACTTGTTGTTCTTAAAACTTCTGAGGGCTATTTTGATGTTATTTTTCATGTCGAAGATTTGTGCTTTTAAGTTTTGTCGTCATTGGTTTTATTGGAAAAATAGATTATATTTGTATAAACTCAAATTCTAGAATTATGACGGTAGCAACTGATTTAACTCCTTATGAAATCGAAAGAAATAAACCTATGCCAGACTATATACATGGATTACTACAATTACAAATTGGTTTTTTATTAAAATTAAGCTATGGTAAAAAATATCATTTCCTAAGCGAATTAGCCTTAGCTACCAAGCCTGGTTCCACACCTGATATATGTATCTACCCCAAAAAGAAAGTTTCTAGAAAAAGTACCAAAGCTAAAGCCGAAGATGCTCCCTTAACTACTATTGAAATTCAATCTCCTTCTCAATCCATCGAGGAATTACAGAAGAAAGCATGGGAATTATACTTTCCTATGGGCGTAAAATCAGCATGGATAGTCGTTCCTGCCCTAAAAGGTATTCAGATACTTTTACCTGATAATAAAGAATTATATTTCAATGCTGGTAAATTAAAAGACCCTGCTACTGGAATTGAAATCGATATAGAAACTGTCTTTGAAGAAATTGACTAAATCTAGTTTATTTCTTGTGTACCTTCTTTTATGACAATCATAGATTTTTCCCATTTTGGTGGACCAAACATAGTAGAAGGGTTATTTGAAAAGGCATAGGGTTCGTTTGGAATCCCCAAGAAATCAGTATCTAATTCCTCATTCCCATTTTCATCGTAATAACAAGAAAGCGCATAATTGCCTTTTGGTAGATTTTCAAAAACAAGGGTGGCTTCTCCATTTTTCACTAAAGCAGTTTTTCCATCAATCCCTATTTTCAACCAATCATCAGGTGTATTACATAAACCTACACGGACCATGTGTCCATTTTCTTTGAAGTTGGTTAATTTGACTTTGAGCGTGCTCGTTTTCTTTTGGGCTGATAGATTAATGGTATTTCCAAAAAGAAAAAATGCTAAAAAGAGATAAAATGATTTTTGCATAATGTCACTAACTTTTGGTGATTTCATTTAAGTTAATTCAATGGATGTGCCAATATTTTAAGGTGTTGATTATCAGTGGTCTAAAGGAATTTTGTGCTTGTGTTTTTAATTTTTTTTGTCCGAATATGGACGCTAACTGTTCGGATGTGGACGCACTGTGGCTTGTCAAAAATTAGCATAAGCCCCCATTTTTGCCACTCAAATAATGAAAAAACAAATACATCAACTAACTTCGTTTGGAAATAATTCATCACCGATTTTAACCAAGCAGAATGAAGTTTTTAAAAGCCTTTCTTTGTATCTTAATTGTAACAACATGGAGTTGTCAAAAAGATAATAATGGTTCGGTTTGCGACCAGCAAATTGACAATCTTCAAATTAATCAATTACAATATCTCGCTAGTCAAAATAGCTATCGGATGCGGACTTACGAGCCTGTCTATGATGCGATAGATAAAGGCTTAGGTATCTTTTCCAAATATAAACAACCTGCAGGTTGGGATTATGCACATGAAACTTTGGAAGACCAATTAAATAAACACCAGATTCGAGGTTTGGAATTTGATGTGTATTATGACCC
>CAYMSC010000149.1:0-4292 GCA_964392805.1 uncultured Saprospiraceae bacterium | reverse complement strand
ACCAATTAAATAAACACCAGATTCGAGGTTTGGAATTTGATGTGTATTATGACCCTGATGGTTCTTTGTTTTTTCATCGAGCGGGCAATCGTTTAGTAGGTGAACCTACAGCATCGGGTATTACCGAATTACATGAACCCGGATTTAAAGTACTACACAAACCAGATTTTGATTATCAAACACATCATTATACTTTCAAATCTGCAATGGAAGCGGTGAAAAATTGGTCGGATGCTAATAAAAATCATTTACCGCTGACTATTTTGGTAGAACCTAAGGATGATGCTTATGTAAGTGCGCTTAATCTGTTGATTCCAATTGATTTGCTGGCTTCTCCCAAATTAATTACTCCTGCGGCATTGGATTTTATAGACAAAGAAATTGATGAGGTTTTTGGGGAAAATGCTAAAAAAATAATTACCCCCGACGAAGTTCGAGGAGATTTTGAGACTTTAGAAGAAGCTATTTTAACGCAAGGTTGGCCAAAATTGAAAGATGCTAGAGGAAAAATAATGTTTGTCTTATCTAATTCTGGTTTTGAAAAGTCTTATTATTTGAATGGTCACCCGTCTTTGACAGACAGAAGAATGTTTACTTTTTCTAGTCCGGGCAAACCAGAGTGTGCCTTTGTTCGCTTAGAAAAACCCGAAAAAAATTTTGATGAAATTCAAGATTTAGTGGCTAGAGGTTATATGGTACAAACTTTGTCCGAAGATGGTACTAAAGCGGCTAAAGAAGGAGATGAAGCGCAGATGACGGCTGCTTTTGCAAGTGGTGCTCAAATTATTAGTACGCTTTATTATCGCCCTGATGACCGCTATAAGGAGACCGAAGATTGGACGGATTATACGGTGCAATTCCCAAATGAAGAAATGGCTTTGGTTAATTTTATTAATGCGGATTCTAGTGCAGTGAGTTGTGGAGTTAGGGAATAGGTATTTTTGTATGATTTTTTTTGACGCTCCATACGGACACGTGAGAGACGCTGTTTGAAGTTATGATTTATTATGTTTTACTCTAATTAGGAGTTGGTACTTAGGAATTTTGCAAATGATAACCGAGGCATTTAGCCTTAGCAACTTAATTAAATCAACTATCCGTTGGGTTATAAAATCCGTTGGGAAATTAACTTTATTATTTCCCAACGGATTTAGGTAGATTATTTTTCGGCTTCTTTAGACATAAAGAAAAACATAAAAAGTCATAATAGTCAGCGTCTTTCAGCGTCAAAAAAACATTTTCATACGCTTACTAAAAATCTCCAATATCTGGCCAATGTGCTTCCCCAATAATTTTTAAACCATTCATTGTTAATTCTACATCAATATCTTCAAACTCATCTTTCAATGGTGTTAAAATAGAAGATAAACCACCCGTAGCTACTGCAATATACTGTTCCCCAACTTCTTTTCTAATTTCCGCTAACATATGTTTGACCAATCCGACATATCCTACTAAAATACCACTTTGAATGGCATGAATCGTGTTTTTTCCAACAGGCGTTTTAGGTAAATTCAGCGGAACTTCTGGCAATTGTGCGGTTTTAGAAAATAAGGCAGCGATAGCTGTTTTTAAGCCAGGGGCAATAGCCACCCCTAAGACTTCTCCTTTTTTGGAAACGGTTGTAAAGGTCAACGCAGTGCCAAAATCTACTACAATACAATCTTTTTTATAAATGGTGTTAGCGGCCACGGCATTGGCAACTAAATCATTACCAATCTCATTTGGATTGTCAATCTTTAAAGAGATTTTTGGAAAAATAGAAGGTCCTACAACAATTAATGGAGCAGGAAATATTTCTGGTAAAATGTCTTTAAAAACAGGCGTTAAGGAAGGAACAACACTACTTAGCACTACTTTTTTTACCTTATCTACATCAATATCATGCTCCAATAAATCATTCGCAATTTTCATGTTGTAGAAAAAAGGAGATTCGTCTCGGATGGTTGGATAACGCCAAAAATGCTTCCATTTATTTTGTTTGTTGATGGCTAGAGAAACATTTGAATTTCCTATGTCGATGGCTATGAGCATGTGATTGCTAGATATTGAATGATGAATCATGAACGATGAATTTGGGACATCCTTCATTTTACTAGATTCAAAATTACGCATTTTGTCATAAACTGGAAATAGCTGGGTGCATCTCAAATGTTGCTCGTAGCTTGGACATTCTTGTGCGAGTAGTATTGTGCGCTCTAATTGCTCGGGCAAGAATGCCCAAGCTACAGTTAAAAAATGTAGTAAGCGACAATTTGAGATGCACCCAAATAGCTTGTTTCTTTAAACTACAACTATTTCTTGGACTTAGTTTTTTATGGAATATTCTATGGTAAGGTGATGGATAATAAATATTGCAGATTTAGGGATAATTAGGGAAATAGACTGTAATTGGGAAGAAAAGCGGACTAATTGAGTATGCATTATATTGCATCTATGCGCAGTTTTGTCTGCTCTACTTTTCTAACTAGGCGATTAAAGTATTGATTTCGAGCCTTTTCTGCATGAGAACTGATGGGTTGAGACTTTATCATAATTTCATCAAACCATTCTTCTATAAATAGCGTGACTCGTTTATCTATTCCTCTAATAAAATTGGGGTTTCCTAGCGTACTAAAAATAGCCTTCCCGACTTCCGTAGAAACAATAATGGTGTTATTAGTGAAAATCATTTCATTATGAAATAAGACAAAATCACTTCTATTTTCCATGGATTTAGCATCAACAGGAAATTTCTTTCCTTGTACTGCCATTTCCTTTAAATGCAAGACCAAAGCAGCCATTTTATCGCATAACAAAAGTGCGTCATCGAGATTGGCAATACTACCACTTTCTGCATAATATTCTATTTGATTGAGGGTGTTATCCAGCACATTCAAATTCCACAACTCCGTACTTTTAGTAGCCAAATAACTAGCTAGAAAATGCTCCGCAGCGGTATAGGTATCAGGTGAAATTAAATTAAAGGCAAAAGGTTGGTCTTTGAGATAATCAAAATTCCAAGTGGTTTTCCCCCAAGTGTATAATTTAAAAGCGATTAATTCTGGAAAAAAACAATAGTGAAAGATAGGTATTTCTGCCGCTGCATATTTAATCTTTCCATTAGGAAATTCATGTAAAGGCCGCATTGCCTCTGTCAAACTATTTAAATAACTCGTAAAGTCTTTTACTTTTTGAGTAGCGGGTGGAAAAGAAAATAATACATTATCAGAGGCTTCGTGAATAATGTTGTCTAAGCTAATATTAAAATGTTTAGCCAATAAAGCGAGTTCGTCAGGTGTAAGAATAGATTCCCCTCTCATCCTTCTATAAATCGCATTTTGTCCCATTTGAAAAAGGTCAGATAATGTCTTTACTGCATCCGATTTTTTTGGAAACTGTGCTAATATTTTATCAAAAACGGTTTGTTGAAGTTTCATGTTACCAGAGATAAGTCATTGATTTTCACAAGATAGAATAAATTCTTTGCTTGTCATAAAATCATACTTCACTTTTTATTCATATTAGATAAATTAAATTTTAATTCTATTGAGATTTGTTCAATTACAAGACCCTTTTTAATGGAACTTGCACTCCTATTATTTAACTAAAAAAAATATTATGAACAATTCATTAAATTTCATTTATCTAATTTTATTTCTTTTTATTACTTCCAATATAGTTGCACAAGAAAGGGAAACACTTTCAATCCTAGTAAACAATATACCTTATGAAGCCGCTTCAACGTCCATCATGTTTGCGGATGCTGAAAGTCCAAAAAATAGTCTAAACTGGCAAAAAGGTATAGTTAATCACGAAAGAAAAATAGTTAAAAAGAATACCATAAAATATGGTTTGATTGGTGGAATTATTGGTGCAGGTATTCCCTTTGGAAAGCAGTTAGGTGCTAATATATTGGTCAGCATGATTTTTGACCACCCTGTGAAAGATTATGCCTTCAATCCAAAACCTATTATCGGCGGATTTTTAGCAGGAGCAATTACAGGAGTAGGAATCGGATATACTATTGGAAAAAAGAAAGCTGATGGAAAAAGAAATCGAGCTAGATTTAAATTGATTCCTCGTCGTTAAAATTAGGAGACTTATCCCAATGATACTTGCTTCTTTAAAATAGTGAGGAAACTGGATAATTTTAACTCATTCCTTAAACAAATTAATCACTTTTTATCAAAACTGATTTAACATGAAGTCTATCTTTCTTTTCTTTTTATTAGCAATCATTTTGGCAGTACCAGCGGATTCTTTATTTGGACAAAATAAAGGAAAAACGTATAAAGCATGGATAGAAACCA
>CAYMSC010000148.1:0-12353 GCA_964392805.1 uncultured Saprospiraceae bacterium | reverse complement strand
TGTAAGTAACGGCAAAACAATAACTTGAACATCTAGGACGGCTTCTTTTGATCCTATTTTTACTTTAAAATCGGTCATAGTATCAACAATACTCCCTCTTTTAAAGAAAAACTAGAACCAAAATAAGCTCGTCCAGATGACCAACTTATTATTTCGTCGTTACTAAATTAAATTCTTTATGGTTTTGACCGAGGCTATTTTGAAATTTAGCTAGGCATTTTTTGAAGATGAAGGAATGCAAGTTCCTGAACCGCAATGCGGACGGGAGGCTTCGTCGCTATCGCTGAGAAAAATAACGCTGATAAATTTAAAAAGAGTCCGTCAAAATCGAAAGTTAATTATTTTACAATGTACTTTGTATTATTTCAAAGTTCCTTAGATAGTTGAGTAATAATCTATTGAATTATTTGTAACACTTAAATTACTTGTCAAATAGTATCAGTTTCAAGTTAAAATTAACTATTAATTTATTTATTCAGCAAGTAATTTATTAGCTTGCACGAAAATTGTAGTACCAGAATATTAAGAAGAAAAATAAATGTTTCGAGACCTACTACATTCATGGCTAAGATTATTACTTGTTCCGCTCCTAATTTTATGGGCAGTAATGCTATTTGCTCAAGCTAAGCAAACTAATTCTACTATTATCTTTAGTGGAAAAGTTACTAATTCAGATTCCAAACAAAAAATTAAATTCAAGTTTTACGAAAACTTCCTCACCTTCGCAGAAATCACTTATGCTGCACCAATCAAAGATGGCACTTTTAATATTAGCATTCCTTTCAGAGAAAATACTTCTGGTTTTATAGCCTTAGGCGATGTTCATGTTCCTATTTTTGTAGAAAAAGGAGATAGCATTTTTGTAGAAACGGATGCAAACGCTTTTATTGATTCTCTAAAATATACAGGTAAAGGTGGTTTGAAAAATAATTACCTAAAAGCCTCTTTTTTGGAATTTGATGTTAAAGATGCCAAAACGATTGAAACGGGAATTTCAAAAAATACTGCCGAGAATTACCAACTTTTATTAACCAATTATAAAGCAGAAAAGGTTGCCTTTTTGGATGAATTTTTGACAAAAAGAGACACCCATTTTTCCAACTCATTTTACGAATATATCAAAGCGGATATCAATTATTGGTGGGGACAAAATTTAATGCGATATAGAGAAGAACATCCTTCTTCTAGTGTTTTTAAAGTTCCTTTATCTCTCGATGAGGCATATTATAAATTTATGGATACGCTTGATTTGAACAATGAAGCGGTATTGAATAATACCAATTATTTGGAATACATTACTCAATATACAGATTGGCGCGAAGATATGATAGCCAGAGGTAAATTGACCTTCAAAAATATCGAAGGTACAAAGCAGGAATTAGTAAAAGCAAAAAAACTAAGAACTTTTGGACAAGTATTAATCGAAAATTTAGAGGTTAGAAAAGAAGCTTACGATGCATTATCAACCATTGCAAAACTTGAACGAGGAAAAGAAGTACTTTTTTTGCAAGATGTTACGAATGATAAATTTACTTATCCTTATAAAGGAAAAAAATATAGAGACAAATTTCTAAAAATAGAATTACCTGATGGTAGAGCTGGTTGGGTTTTTAATGGAGGAATACACCTGAAACAAAAAGTGGTATATGTCAAAAAATGGGTAGAGGTTCCCGATGCTCGCCCAGAACTGATGCGTAATTTTAAGTATGCGAACTTCAAAGGAAAAGTGATGCGTTATGCCATTGCCAGAGATTTATATGAAGATATCATCAATGCGGAAATTAAAGATGTAGCGCAATTAGAGGCTTACTTAAATCAAGCTAAAAAAGGACCTTATACGGATATTTTGCGAAGGGTTTACGAACTTTCAAAAAAAGGAACAAAACAATATCCTCTTGTGAAAATTGATTCTAGTTTTTTATTAACAATAGCTGAGGGACTAGAAAGTAAGGATCAACAAATAATGGCTATTCTCGATAATCTAACGGCAGGTGTTACAAAAAAATTAAATCAAAAGAAGGTAAAAGGAAAAAGGGATCTTGAAAATGTGGGAGACAAATCTGATGAAGTCGTCATTACTTCTCCTGATTTTAGTAATTTTTCGAGAGTAACGACTATTGATGGAATGACTAGTTCCAAAACGCTAAATAAAGCAGAAATATTAATTAATACCAATCCTTTAATAAGAGAAGAAACAGTTTTTCCTTTTTCTAAGCGGTCGAATGCTACTTTTCACCTGAATGTATCTTTAAAATCGACTACTACGGCAGCTGTAAAATTAGGCAGACAAGTCATTAATATTTATCTTCAGCCAGGATATGAATTAGATATTGCTATTAATGGTAATGATTTATATACTGGTTTAGTTTTTTCGGGAAAGGGAAGTGCTATCAATAATTATTTGGTGGCAAGCGCCAGAAAATTTAAACATATTCATGTAGAATTAGAAAGAAAAATCCGATATGCCACACCCGATGAATTTAAGATTTATCTTAACCAGGTCAAAACAAATAAATTAAAATTCTTAAAGGATTATCTGAATACCCATACCTTATCAGTAGACGTCACTAAATATGCAAAAGCTGAAATTGAATATTGGTATGCTTTTAACTTAATGAATTACCCGTATGAGCATCCCATCTTTCATAATCAGACTTCCCCAATGAAAGTACCAGATGATTATTATGATTTTATGGAAGAAATTTCTATAAATAATGAAAGCGCATTGCCAAATAAATTTTATTTATACTATATCCAAGATTATTTAAGTTTCGTTGGAACTATTAATGAAAACCAAGGCCTAAATAGATTTGAATTGGCAGATAAATATTTGAAAGGGAAACCATTATTTTTCTACAAAGCACTACAACATTCTATCGCATTGAAACGAGATAATGTTCCTGAGATAGAAAAAGCAGCTTATGATTTTATAAATAATTGCCCTTATAAATTGTATGGTGAATATGTGAAACTCGCTTACCAAGAAAGTAGAGGTATTGTAGAAGGAATGAATGCACCTGAATTTGAATTAGTGGATGTGAACGGAAATATTGTTTCTTTAACCGATTTTAAAGGAAAAGTTATATTCTTAGATTTTTGGGCAACTTGGTGTCGGCCATGTACTCGATTATTACCTGCTCACCAAAAATTGCAAAAACAATTTAAAAATGATAATGTAGCCTTTTTATATATATCAATGGATAAAAATGCTAATAAATGGCGAAACTATTTGGCAAATGGTACATTCCCCGGTGTGCATTTATTTGCTAATAAAAACATGGTTGAAAAATACAATGTAGCGTCTTTGCCTTATAGTGTATTAATTAATGCAGACGGAAAAATTGTCTGGCAACATACGGGAGGATTTAGTGTGACAAGAACTGCTCAACGAATTTTAGAATTACTTCAATAATTATGCTACGCTATTAACTTTTAGCTGATTTTCCCGTACTTTTGTTATTGTTAGAAATATAAAAGTATGAATGATTGTTATAATCCCTTTCTTATTCTTATTCTTATTCTCTTTTTATTCCCTACCTTTGGTAAGGCTCAAAAGCAGTTGTCCGATGCGCAACAAACGGAATTCCTGCAAACATTTAGAGATGGTGACTTAAATCTTTCCAATAAAAAATATAAAAAAGCACAAAAAAATTTTGAAAGAGCGATTGCTTTAAAACCTCAAATGGCTGCGGCTTATCGGCGACTAGGCGTGATACATGAACTTTTGGGCGAGTATCATATTGCTTCGGATTATTTTGAGACTACTATAGCCATCAATCCTAAATTATCTAGGACTGTTTATTTCCAATCAGGAGAAATGTTGATGAAAATAGAAGACTATTCTAAAGCGAAAGAACGGTTAAAAGAATATGAAAGTTTTTTGAAGTTGCCACCAGAATCTTTTGATTATGGAGAAGTAGAACTGAGTACAGAAACTTATTATAATACTTTACTAGCTAGTTATTTGGCGAATTGTACTTTTGCAGCCCATAAAACGGATTTTGTGAATGTCGAGATGCTGAATTTAGGACCCAAAATTAATTCTAAATTGGATGATTTATTTCCCTATATAGCCAATAATGAAAGTTGGATGTTTTATACTAGAAATGTTCCTTTATATGGAGGGGAAGACCAATTAATGTATAGCACTGCTGAAGGAAAAAACTGGGCTAAAAGTAAAGCATTATTGGATAAAAAAATGAGAAAAGATTTTAATCAAGGCATGGGAAAAATAAGCCGAGATGAGAAATGGATGTATTTTCCAGGATATGATAGAGATGATACCGAGGGTGATTGTAATATTTTGAAAGCGACGATGCACAGAGATGCGATTTTAGAAATTGATAAATTGGGAACCGAGGTTAATTCTGAACACTGGGAAAGTCAACCAACGATTAATTGCGAAGGCAAATCTCTTTATTTTGTAAGCGACCGACCAGGTGGTTTTGGTGGAAAAGATATATGGGTTAGCTATTTGCAAGAAAATGGAAAATGGACTGTAGCTATTAATTTAGGACCGGAAATTAATACACCAAGAGACGAAGAATCCCCTTTTATTTCGGATGATAATGTTACCTTATTTTTTGCGTCAAATGGTCATCCTGGTTATGGTGGAATGGATATTTTTTACAGTCGGCATAGTGAAACTGATGGTTGGGCAAGTCCTCAGAATATGGGTAGACCCGTAAATTCCCCTGAACAGGAACTAAGTTTTTTCCTTACAGCAAGAGGGGATAAAGGCTACATTGCATCTTCTAGAGAAGGAGGTTATGGTGGTTTGGATATTTATTCATTTAGAATGCCTCCCAAAAAAGATTTTGAAGAAATAGCTTATATAAAAGGTCAAGTCTTTGATGCAGATACTAAAGAACCCATTGAATCGGTTGTGTATATTGGAGAAAAAGGGAATTATATAACAGATGAAGAAGGTCGATTTTTTGCTTGCCATCCTGTTTTAAGTAAGTTTGAAGTATTGGTCTCTGAGCGGAAGTATTATGACTTTGAAGAAGCTTTTACATTAAATAATTGGAACGAGGAAGGATTTGTTGAAATAGATATATATTTACGTCCACTTAGTCAGTCATTAGAGTTAACAGCACTTGAAAGGAAAGTAATTCCCGAATCTGCGAGTACTGAACCAGAAAAGATTGTAATTGACAATAAACTCATTAAGAAAGGAGAAAATCTAGTAGAAAAACTTTATACAACATCGGATGTTTATTTTTATTTCGATGATTTCACGCTTACTCAAGAAGCTAGATATAATATTGATAAACTAATTGAATATTTAGATAAAGATCAGGTGGGACTGATTGTTGTAGAAGGATTTGCTGACCAAATTGGTACGGATGATTATAATCAAAGATTGTCTGAAAAGAGAGCACAAGAAGTAGCAAATTATTTTAAAGCAAAAGGATACACTAATCTGAAAATTAAATATAAAGGATACGGAGAAACAAGAGCTTCTTTTATATATAGTAAAAATAGAAAAGTAGATATTCATGTTTATTATAAAATTTAATGATGGACATGAAATCTGACTCCTAGTTACAAATAAATAATCAAACAACTAATATAACCAACCATAGTTAACCAATATACTAAAACCAACATTATGTCAAACGCCATATATCGCGTACCTGTACCCAAAAACGAAAAAGTACTTTCCTACAAACCAGGATCTCCCGAAAAAGAAGCCGTCAAAAAAGCCTTAAAAGTCCTAAAATCTAAGGATATAGAGGTGCCTATGGTGATTAACGGAGAAAGAATTAAGACCAAGAAAAGAGTGGCAATACACCCGCCACACGAAACCAAACATATTTTAGGCTATTTCCACCAGGGGAATAAACAACATGTTAAAGCGGCTATAGACGCAGCATTAGCCGCTAAATCTGATTGGGAAAATATGCCTTGGGAAGACAGAGCAGCAATATTTTTAAGAGCAGCAGATTTATTGGCAGGCCCTTTTCGAGCAAAGATGAATGCCGCAACAATGTTGGCGCAATCAAAGAATGTATTTCAAGCAGAAATTGATGCCGTAGCAGAATTGTGTGATTTTTTCCGTTTTAATGTGCAGTACATGACCGATGTTTATGCACAGCAACCAATGAGTGTAGATGGGGTATGGAATCGATTAGAATACAGAGCTTTAGAAGGATTTGTTTTTGCGATAACTCCTTTTAATTTTACTTCCATTGCGGCCAATTTATGTGCTGCTCCTGCCATGATGGGAAATACCGTTGTATGGAAGCCTGCGGATACACAGATTTATTCTGCAATCGTTATTATGGAAGTCTTAGAGGCGGCAGGCTTGCCGCCTGGTGTAATTAATTTAATTTATGCAGATGGACCAGAAGCAGGAGAGGTGATTTTTAATCATTCGGCATTTGCAGGATTACATTTTACGGGAAGCACCAAAGTATTTCAAACTTTGTGGAAAACAATTGGCAATAATATTGCTAAGTATAAATCGTATCCACGTATAGTAGGGGAGACAGGAGGGAAAGATTTTGTGATTGCGCATAATTCTGCCAACCCACTACAAGTAGCCACCGCTTTATCAAGAGGGGCTTTTGAATATCAAGGACAAAAATGCTCGGCAGCTAGTCGTGCCTATATTCCTAAAAGTATTTGGCGTGAAGTAAAGCAGCATTTACTAAAAGATATGAAATCTTTCAAAATGGGGAGTCCGGAAGATTTTACAAATTTTATAAATGCCGTAATTGATGAGCGGTCTTTTGATAAAATTAGCGGATATATTGACCAAGCAAAAAAGGATGAAAAAGCGACAATTATTGCTGGCGGCAATTATGATAAATCTACTGGATTTTTTATTGAACCGACTGTAATCGAAACATCTGACCCTAAGTATCGTACACTCTGTGAGGAAATTTTTGGTCCAGTTTTAACAATTTTTGTATATGACGATGAAAATTACGAAAAAGTCCTTATATTAGCGGATGTAAGCTCCCCTTATGCACTAACAGGTGCTATTTTTTCCAATAACCGATACGCAACTTTAAAAGCTAATGAATTACTAAAGCATTCAGCAGGTAATTTTTATATCAATGATAAACCTACTGGTGCAGTGGTAGGACAACAACCTTTTGGTGGTGGCAGAGCATCAGGGACGAATGATAAAGCAGGGTCTATTTTGAATTTGTATCGGTGGGTTTCCCCACGTACTATAAAAGAGAATTTTAATCCTCCATCGGATTACCGATATCCGTTTTTGGAGCGCAAATAACAGTTTTTGTCAAGTAAAAGGCGACATCCTTTTACACTTACTCATTAGGAGAGTTTATTTCCTAATTACTTTTGCCCCGTAAATGAAAATTTACGGGGTATTTTTGTGCTGTATGCTGCATAATTATCATCTAGCATTACTCGTATCCAGCATTCTTTTGACTTCCAACGTACATAATAATTTAAAAACTTCGTTTCTTTTCCTTATTTCGCTCATTTACTGTATTTTTAGAATCGGCTTTATGAAAAAGTATTTTAGTGTTTTTTCAATAATATTTATTATATTAAATCTTTAGAAGTAAATGGAATTAGTTTTTCTTCTTTTCAAAACTCTAAAAGGCCAAACATTCGCTTAATTTAAAGAGACACTCAATTTGAAGATTTTTAAGATTACGATAGCATTATTATTGATAACTTTCTTTGAGTTAAATGCAGCTCATATTATTGGAGGAGAGATTACTTATGTTTGCCGAGGAAATGGTAGATATGATTTTACAATGAATATTTATCGGGACTGTGTTGGATCAGGGGCCTGTTTAGATTCAGATAGGAATTGTACTACTGGTGGAAACAGAATAGGTAATGTTACTTTTTTTGAAGGAACTGATATATTAGGTACCCTAGAACTTGCCCAACCAACGGTTACAGATATAGACCCTAAAATTAGTAATCCATGTTTGATTATACCTCCAAATGTATGTGTCCAAAGAGGCGTTTATACCTTTTCTTATGATTTGCCTTTAGGGGCAGAAGATGTGACAATTTCCTATCAACGTTGTTGTCGAAATAATACGATTACAAATATTGTTGACGCTCGTACTTCTGGTTCCACCTATACAACCACACTTCGTGGTATTACTAGGGATTCTTGTAATAGTAGCCCTACCTTTAATGGTTTTCCGCCCATCATTATTTGTAGAGGTGAAGATGTAAATTTTGACCACTCTGCAACGGATATTGATGGGGATTCTTTAGTTTATTCATTTTGTACGCCGTTGCTGGGTGGTGGTTGGGATGGAAGCACTAGTACTACTGTACTACCAGAAGCAATCAATGGATTAGCTCCAGACCCTGAATCTCCACCTCCATATACTCCTGTTAGATGGATTAGTGGCTTTAGTACACAAAAGCCTTTAAATATCTCAATTAATCAAACCCTTCCAGTAGTGTCCATTGATGCTGAAACCGGCTTAATTTCTGGCTTTCCAGGAATTTTGGGACAATATGTAGTAGGCGTTTGTGTCCGTGCTTATAAGGATGGACAGTTGATGAATGAAGTCAGACGTGACTTTCAATTTAATATTGCAGATTGTGAAAATGATTTAAGAGTAGATGTAGAAGAAACTGAATTAAGAAGTAGAAATGGAGAACCATTATTCTTTGTGAGAATATGTGGAGATGGGACTATAATTAATGAAAGTACGAACCAGTCTTTTATTGATAATGTAAAATGGGAATTTGACTTGCCGGGCGGCCAAACAACCTCTTCTACAAAATTTGACCCCGATGATTTAGATTTTCCAGGAGAAGGACCATTTGACGGGATTTTAGTTTTAAATCCTGGTTTTCCACAATGTACAGATACTGGATTAATCCAAGTACAAATCTTCCCTGAAATAGTAGCAGACTTTGAATTTGACTTCGATACCTGTGTGGCTGGACCAGTCGCCTTTACGAATAAATCCTTTTCATTGGCAGGACCCGGGTCGATTATAGAACTAATATGGGAATTAGATAGCCTTAGGTTTTTTGACAGAGATCTTAATTATCAATTTAGAGATGCAGGAACTTTTGATGTGAGTTTAATTGCAAGAGATTCTAATGAATGTACCGAAGAAATAGTTAAGGAGGTTCCATACTTACCAATTCCCCCTTTTTTAGTGATTGCCCCATCGTCAGAAGAATCTTGTTTGCCTGCGACCATCACCTTTGAAAATTTATCCGATCCCATCAGCGAAGAATATGATATTGAATGGAATTTTGGTGATGGCAATTTTGGCGATGGAGTTAGTCCAACACATACCTACGAATCAGTTGGCACTTTTCCGATAAGTTTGAGTGTAACTTCTCCTTTTGGTTGCGAGATAGATACTTCTTTTGGCGACTTAATTACTACTTTGCCTAGCCCAGTGGCAGATTTTACTTTTAGTCCAAACAGAGTAAGTCGATTAGATCCTGTTGTTTCTTTCACGGACCTCTCTTCTGATGCCATTCGCTGGGATTGGTTATTTAGTGATTTTGGAATTTCAAGAGAGAAGAATCCTATATATACCTTTCAGTCTAGTGGAGAACAAACAATTGAGTTAATCGTTACTGGTCGAAATTTATGTAGAGATACCATTGTATCTTCTCTTATAGTAATTCCTGACATTGCCTATAAGTTGCCAAATGCTTTTACGCCCAATGGTGATGGAATTAATGACACTTTTTTTGGTGTAGGTAATGTAGGCGATGCGGTTCAATTTCACCTTAGTATATGGAATCGTTATGGAGAGCTAATTTTTGAAACGGAGGATTCTAATGCTCAATGGAATGGTAAGAAAAATAATGTGGGGCAAGATGCGCCCAATGGCGTTTATGTAGTTAAAGTTCGGTATGTCAATTTTAATGATGAAGTATTTGAAGTCCAAGGATTTGTAACGGTGATTAGATGATGTACTTTGTCTATTTTGAGATAGTGGTCGGATTTATAAGTAGTTGACAATTAAAAGGAGGTTATTTTTTCGTAAGACAAGGCGTGAGGAAGGAAAATAGCCTTAGTTATCTGACTGACGAAAACCCAGTATTACGGAAAAAGAAGCCATTTTAGGATTAAAGCCTGCTCCGATTTTATCGGAAGATTTATAATTAGAAAGGGTTTTCTTATAAAAAATTTATTGCCTGAAAATCAAGTCAAAGACTTGAAAAATATTGATTTGAAGATAAAATCTTAAAATATCGGCTCGGTGCTTTAACATAAAATGGTGCCGATGGTCGAAGTTTGCAACTTCGACCCAATATCATTCACTGCCTGCCTCGAAGTATTTCAGGGTTTTTGACGGGATTTTTAATAAATCTACTTTTATAAGAAAACCCTTTATTATTAGATTACAATAGTGTTTATTCTAATTTTTTGTATGCAAGAGCTTCCAGAATTCCAAGTTCTGAAAGTTCAAAATGATTTGGAATAAAGTCTAATTAAACCTCTTATTTATTTAGAATGAAGCGATTATCTTACTTATTATTATTTTTTTTCTTTTTTTCTTTCCAATTAAATGCTCAAAAAAATAGGATGTTACCGATAGATACGACCGTGGTAACAAACCATTCTATCAGTATAAAAGGGCAACAAATAAATTATAGCGCAACTTGTGGTACTCAACCCGTCTGGGATGAAGATGGACAACCAGTAGCTTCTCTTTTTTATACTTACTACGAAAGAAAAGGTATTTCAAATAATACGAATAGACCTTTGATCATTTCTTTTAATGGAGGACCCGGTTCAGCTTCCGTGTGGATGCATGTAGCTTATACAGGGCCTAGAATTTTAGAAATTGATGAGGAAGGTTTTCCAATTCAACCTTACGGAATTCGTAAAAAACCCCACTCAATTATAGACGTTGCGGATATTGTATTTGTAAACCCTGTCAATACGGGCTACTCAAGAATTATTGATAAAGACACTGATAAATCTATGTTTTTTGGTGTAAATGCAGATATAAAATATTTAGCAGAATGGATTAACACCTTTGTTAACAGAAGCAATAGATGGCGTTCTCCAAAATATTTAATCGGCGAAAGTTATGGCACTACAAGAGTCTCAGGATTAGCTTTAGAACTACAAAATAGACAATGGATGTATCTAAATGGGGTTATTCTAGTTTCTCCAACTAGTCTAGGGGTAAAGCGTGATGGTCCCGTAGGTGCAGCTAATAGATTGCCTTATTTTGCAGCGGCAGCATGGTATCACAAAGCTTTAGACCCTGCTTTACAACAAAAAGATTTGGATGACTTGCTTCCTGAAGTAGAAAATTATACCATCAACGAAGTTATCCCTGCTTTGGCAAAAGGAGGATTTTTAGACCCTGCAAAGAAGGAAGCAATAGCTACCAAGATGGCAATGTATTCGGGGATTTCTAAAAAAGCCATTTTACAAAATAATTTAGATGTTCCCCCTTCTTTTTTCTGGAAAGAACTATTAAGAGACGAAGGATATACTGTTGGTAGATTAGATTCTAGATATAAAGGCTTGGATAAAAGAGACACAGGCACTCGGCCCGATTTTAATTCGGAACTAACCTCATGGTTACATTCTTTCACACCAGCCATTAATTATTACCTTAGAAATGATTTAAAATTTAAAACAGATATCAAATACAATATGTTTGGTCCCGTTAGACCTTGGGATAGAACAGGAGATAATACAGGAGAAAATTTGCGACAAGCAATGGCGCAAAACCCGTATTTGAAGGTGATGGTTCAATCTGGTTTTTACGACGGAGCAACTCAATACTTTGATGCCAAATACACCATGTGGCAATTAGACCCAAGTGGCAAAATGAAAGACCGTTTAAGGTTTGAAGGGTATAGAAGTGGACATATGATGTATCTTCGTCAAGAAGATTTAGCCGCCGCCAATGACCATATTCGGGATTTTATTACAAAAAGTTTACCTGCTGCTGGACAACCAGCTAAGTATTAATTTGTTACTTTGTTACCTCAAGCAACTATTTTTTTCAGGGTATTTCAAATACTTAAAATATAATGTCAAAAACTACATCGACCTTCATCGGTTTTTTACTTTTTATTATTGGAGGCTTAGCTTTAGTGTTAAGTCTAATTGGCGTACAACTTTCTTACCTCACTTGGATTGATAAGCCTGGACCCTTATTTGGTTTTGTAATTCGCCTATTAATGATTTTGGGCGGTATAGTTATGGTCGTTTTAGCAAGGACGGACTGGCGAGAAGATGAAGAAATGATTGATTAATTGATTGATTTTACCTTCCAAGGTGAGCATATTTTATAAAATAAAAAAGCCCTTCTAGATTAAAAATAATCTAAAAGGGCTTTTTTATCACTTAGTAACGACGAAATAATAAGTTGGTCATCTGGACGAGCTTATTTTGG
>CAYMSC010000147.1:0-12398 GCA_964392805.1 uncultured Saprospiraceae bacterium | reverse complement strand
CAAAACAAAATTTGCTCACTTTCGCTCAATCATGAAAATTTAAACATGCTCTTAGTTCTCACCTAAAACAAAAAAGAGGCAAACAACCTAAGCTGTCTACCTCTTTCCTATTTTGAGTTTCAAATTAATCTATTCATTCAATGCCCAGTTATACTCCTTGTAAGAAACAGTAGTTCCAGCATCTACTTTAGTCGAAGCATATTTATTCAAATAAGAAGTAATATCGCCAAAATCAACAGCATACCATTCAAAAATCTTAGAAATTTCTGCATTGCCGCCCCCTACATTATTATACTTAGAACTATTAATAAAAGCTTTAGTAGCCTTTTCTAATTGACCGTTTAAATTCGCCGCGGTCCATGCTTTATTCCAAACAGGTGGACAAGATTTTGCCGCACAATTAACCGCAAAATGAATTCGAGCATCTTTATATTGTGGTCTTAATATATCATGCTCGATATTATTTAGAGAATAAGTTTTTCCACCAAGCTTTATCCATTTTTTATCCCAAGGTTTGCCGCCTTCCAAATCCGTAATACTCTTCACTGGATAATTATCAACAATTAACTTAATCGTAAAAGCATTATACGCATTAATCCAATAAGCCATTTTTTGCCCTCTTGACCAACTGCTTTGTATTGGATTATCAGCAAGTGATTTTAAGTAGGCATCAAATGCCGCATTATCTGCCTTAAAACCTTTGTAATTAACTTTTCCAGAAGAACTAATATGTTTTTGTGCTAAAGTATTCCATGCAGCATGAGAAAAGGCAGCAGGCTTTGCAGCCTTCTTAATAACTTCTTTTGCGGCTGCAGGGGCAGCGGCTACAGGTACAGAATTTTTAGCCTTGTCTACAGCGGCAGAAGCACCAGCTTTAGCCTTATCCATCGCATCAGCTGCGCCAGCTTTAACTTTACTTGCTGCATTAGACGCACCAGTTTTAGCTTTATTTACAACGTCGGAAGCACCAGTTTTATCCATCGCATCGGAAACACCAGATTTAGCTTTGTCCATAACATCAGTTGCACCAGTTTTAGCTTTATCCATCGCATCGCCTGCACCAGTTTTGGCTTTATCCATTGCATCACCTGCGACAGCTTTAGCTTTGTCCATTGCGTCGGAAGTACCATCTGCAACTTTATCCATCGCGTCGGCTGCACCAGATTTGGCTTTGTCCATCGCATCAGAAGCGCCATCTGCAACTTTATCCATCGCGTCAGCTGCACCAGATTTGGCTTTATCCATCGCGTCGGAAGCGCCATCTGCAACTTTATCCATAGCGTCAGTTGCACCAGCTTTAGCTTTATCCATCGCATCGGAAGCACCATTTGCTATTTTATCCATCGCGTCGGATGCGCTAGTTTCTTTTTCAGAAGCACTATTACATGCCACAGTAAAAATTAAAGCAGCAAATAAAAAATAACTTAATAAATTTTTCATGATTGTATTTTGTAAAGTGATTTTGTTTGTAAAGTTTTAATAGAACGTTTCAATATTTGAAAAGTTAAGAAACAGTCATAGAAAAGTAAGTAGGTCTGTTCTAATTGAGACAAATAAACGTTATCAACTCCTTAAAATCAAGAAAATCAGCACTTTGTATCTTTTTCTTTCTTCTATGTGGATAGAATTCCTATATTTAAGACCTAAAAATAAAGGTTCTTTAACAAATTCTATAAAAAGTTGATTTGATTCTAATTTCTAAGGAAAGGAAATATTGATATAAAATAGCCGATTATCAACTCTGTGGCATTTCAAGGAAATGTCGGATAACACAATCAAAAATTATAAAATGAAGAAAGTAGTTTTAATAGATGGATGTCGAACGCCCTTCCTCCGCTCAGGTACAGATTATATGGATTTAATGTCTTATCAGTTAGGTCAATTTGCTATCAAAGGATTACTAACCAAAACAGGAATTGACCCCGAAACAATAGATTTAGTAGTAATGGGCTGTGTGATTGCGAATATAAAAACGCCTAATGTAGCAAGGGAAGCGGCCTTGACCGCTGGAATACCGAATACAACTCCTTGCCATACTGTTTCGCAAGCCTGCATTTCTGCCAACCGAGCAATTGCAGATGGTTGCTTAGAAATAATGACGGGGCAATCAGATATTGTTGTCGCAGGAGGAATTGACCATACTTCAGATACGCCAATTCAATTTCCAAGAAAGATGCGTAAAAAACTGTTCAAAGCACAGCGGATTAAGACGATGATGGATAACCTGAAATTTGTTTTTTCCTTACGTCCGTCTGATTTTGCACCTGAACGTCCACAGGTTTCCGAATATACGACTGACCGAGTCATGGGAGAAGATTGTGATATTATGGCAGCCAATTTTGGTATCAGCCGAGAAGCGCAAGATGAATTTGCGGTACGTTCTCACCAACTGGCTGCTAAGGCACACGAAGCAGGACATTTACCAGAAGAGATGGTAGAAGTATCTTTGCCACCAAAATTTAATCCGATTACTAAAGATAATGGAGTCAGAGGAGGTTCCACGATAGAAAAAGTAGCGAAATTACGACCCGCTTTTGATAAAAAATTTGGAACATTAACCGCTGCAAATTCTTCTTTTTTAACAGACGGGGCATCTGCCACCTTATTAATGTCTGAAGAAAAAGCTAAAGAATTGGGGTTGACACCCAAAGCAGAAGTTGTGGCTTTTGCATTTACAGGTCAACGATTAGAAGATGAACTATTATTAGGGCCTGCTTATGCGGTATCTAAAGTCTTAAAAAAAGCAGGAATGGAACTAAGCGATATGGACGTTATCGAATTTCACGAAGCCTTCGCTGGACAGATTTTAACCAATTTAAAAGCCTTAGCCTCTGATGACTTTGCGCAGAAAAACTTGGGTCGAGATAAAGCAGTCGGCGAAGTAGATATGTCTAAATTTAATTTATGGGGAGGTTCACTTTCTATTGGCCATCCTTTTGGAGCAACAGGTGGACGGATTATGACCACTTGTGCAAATCGCTTGCAAAAAGAAGGCGGAAAATATGGCGTGTTAGCGGCTTGTGCAGCGGGGGCGCATGGACATGCGATGATTCTGAAAAGGTATGAGGGTTAAGTCTCTTAAAGTGTATCGTTTTATTATCCTAAAATTCCGACAGCATGTAAAGTTATTTTTTGCGTCTCTTTCTTAATCTATCCTCAAAATTATACTATAAGAATACTTGCCTATTTTAACATTTTTTAGAATATAAAAAAAGCCCTCATGAATAATCATGAGAGCTTTATTTTTGTGGGCGATGAGAGACTCGAACTCCCGACCCCCTGGGTGTAAACCAGGTGCTCTGAACCAACTGAGCTAATCACCCTAATTTAATACAAATTGCTTTTCTTCAAAAGCGAGTGCAAATATATGGGGCTTTCTAATATAATGCAAGTTTAAGGAATGAAAAATTAATAAAAAATAAAAAAGCCTTTACACACCAAACCAATATACGAATTTCGTTAATTTTACATATTGATATTTTTGTCTCTATCAAACAAAACCTTAGCCAACTACTTTTTATAAAAAAGTATTTTTTTCTGCAAAAAAGATAATTTACCCAATTTATATGAAAATCATCAAAAGAATAGCTATTTGGTTAGGCATCGCCTTCTTTTTTCTCTTCATTGCTTCTGTTGTTATTGCCTTAATGTTTGAAGATGAGATTGGTCAACAATTGGTGACTCAAATCAATAAAGAACTAGTGGATGATTTAAAAATAGAAAGCTTTAAATTATCCCTAATAAAAGGCTTTCCTAATGTCGATGCAGACCTCCAAAATATTACATTACCAGATAATAAGAAAGGGGTACTATTAGAAGCCAAACGAATGTCTTTTAAAATAGGCTTGTTCGGTTTACTAACTTCTAATTTAAAAATAAAATCCGTGCAGATTGAAGACGGTGCATTATTCGTAGACATTAATCGAAAAGGAAAAGCTAATTATTTTATTAGCAAACCGACTGATAATAATGCCGCATCCGCCGATATGAGTTTTGCACTTTCCTTAGACCAAGCAACACTGAAAGATATCGAACTAATTTATATAGACAAACGGGCAAAGCAGGAAATGAAATTACAAGTAGAAGATGCTACGTTCTCTGGAAAATTTAATAATGACCAGTTTTCTTTAACTAGTACTGCTGATATTTATTCCAATTTTGTAGAGTTAGATGCTAGACGCTATTTTGTAGGGAAAGATTTAGGATATGATGCTAAAATATATGTGGATTTGGTAAATAATTTTTATGAATTTCAAGAAGTAGAATTAAGTGTCGCTAAAAATGTATTCAATATTTTCGGTACGCTTGAGCCTCATGCTAAGTCTACCGAATTTGATTTAGAAGTCACTTCTAAAAAAGGGAGCATTGAGTCTGTAATACAGTTATTACCCGAAGAATATCAATATTTAGAAGGTTTTGCAAGTAAAGGTAATTTTAATTTAAAAGCAATTGTCAAAGGAGCATTAAATGAACAGAAAACCCCTAGTATTGATGTAGACTTTGGACTGAAAGATGGTAAGATCAGTCATACTATTTTAGAAAGTACCGTGAACGATGTTTCTTTTGCCGCCAACTTTAAAAGCGGAACAACCCATGCTGGTCGAGATGCCATTTTTGAGATGAAAGATTTTAAAGGCTACTTTAATCGAGAATTGATTGAGGCAAAATTAAAATTAGTAAACCTTGAAAACCCGAAGATTAATCTTCAGATGGACGGAACACTTCCACTCGAATCTATTTATACCCTTTTTGATTCGCCAATAATTACAGACGGTAGGGGGGAAATAGATATTGTTGGATTAGAATTAGACGGAAAATATGCTGACATGATAAATCCCTCTAGAATACATAGGGTCCAATCAAGTGGGACCCTTGTATTTGACGATGCGACGTTGATTATTAATGGTGAAAAATTGACCTTTGATAAAGGAAGATTAGAATTGCGAGATAATGATTTAAAAATTGATGATTTAAAATTAGAAGGGGCGGGCAGTGAAATTGTTTTTCAAGGCTCAGCGAGTAATTTTTTACCTGTATTATTAGCCGATTCGATTAATAGCAAAGAAGCGAAATTGAAGTTTAATGCTACTTTAAAAGCAGAAGAATTAGATTTAGACCGCTTAGTTGGTATTACGGAAGTGAAAGTCGCTGAAAATAGCTTTACAGCCAAAGGAATAGAGGTCGTATCGGATTCGGTAAAAAAAGAAAATATTCATAGAAAAGAGGTCATCACTAATTTTCTGGAAGGTACTTTTGATGCAGAAGTTGCCGAATTTAATTATGATTTGGTTGTGGGAGAAAGTTTTAATGGGCGTTTGGAGTTTAAAAATAAACAAATGAGTTTGATTGGAGAGGCAGGGGCTATGGACGGTTCGTTTGATATAGATGGGACTGCTTATTTTGAAAAAACGCCGAAATTTAAAGCTAAAATTGTTTGTAATGATATTAATGCCAAAGAATTTTTCCGACAAGGACAAAATTTTGGTCAAGAAGTTTTACAGTCTAAACATATTGAAGGTACACTAAACGCTAACATGGTTGTGAGTACAACATGGGATAATGATGGTAATTTTCTATACGATGAATTAAGAGTTATTGCAGGAATAGGTATTGAAGATGGAGAATTAAATGACTTTGAGCTATTGGAAGATTTTTCTGCCTATGTTAATCCAAGAGATTTAAGACGTGTGAAATTTGTAGATATGCAAAACTGGTTGGAGATAAAAAACGAACGTATTTATATTCCAGTAATGTTCATTCAGACTAACGCCATGAATATGTTACTAAGTGGGGAACATACTTTTAACAATGATATTGATTATAATCTCAAGGTTAATGCAGGTCAAGTTTTAATGGCTAAAATAAAAAGTAATTCGGGGGCTAAACCGCAACCTGCTAAGAAAAATGGCTTGTTCAATCTCTATTTTAATGTCTCTGGAAATATCGAAGATTATGACATAGCAACCAATAAACGAAAAGTAAAAAATGAATTTACCTTTAGTGAATATAAAAAAGAAGCCATCCAAAAAGCATTGGCAATCGAATTTGGTAAAAAAGAAGTCACCAAAGAGTTGAAAAAAATAGAGGAAAAAATTCCTGATTTTAAAGATACAGAAGGCAAAGAAGAGTATTTAGATGAAATCCAAGGTGGTCGAAGTAAGGAATAGTAGGCTTAAAATAAACTCATTTGCTGTCCTTGCTCTTTAATAAATTCGGGACCTCTTGTGCTTATTTTTGGCATTATTGCTTGCGCCTGCTCTACTAAATATTTAGCCATTTTGGGTGACTGAATGTTATCGGGTTCATGCGTAAAAAAATAAACTGCTGTGAGCCCCTTCGCAAACCAATCTTTTAATCGTAAGACCCATTCATCAATTCGCTGATAATCTGTGGGATGTAAATCATTACCAACAAACCGAACTATTGCTACATTATTGGTAATTTGTTGGTGTAAAACATCTCGCCTACCCGCTACATCTGTTAGCACAAACGCACAATTTTTGGTATTCAGTAAATCGGCAAGGCGATTTGTCACCTCTTTTTCGCTGAACCAACTTTTATGCCTGACTTCAACCGCCAACGGAATATGCGAAGGAAACTGGTCCAAAAAAGTTTTTAGCATCGCTATCCTATCTGCACTAAAATAAGGTGGCATCTGCATAAAGCAACAACCCATTTTTTCTTCAAGCTGTTGAATAGACGCACAAAAAGCAACTAATTTGCCATCGTTTAATCCCATGCTCCCACTATGGCTAATAGCTTGTGGAATTTTGGGACAAAAGCGAAAGTCAGGAGTAGATTCGCTTTTCCATTTTAGAACTGTATCAAAAGACGGAATTCTATAATGGGTCGTATTTAATTCAATAGTATTAAATTGCTTTGCGTAGTTTGTCAAATAGTCCTTTACTTTTGCAGTTGTTGGATAAACCGTACCCACCCATTCTTTCATACTCCATCCAGTGCATCCCACATATAAAATAGGCTTAGCGGCTTTAGATAAATTACCTAAAACTGCTTTTGTGCTTTCGGGGTCGATGGGTAGTTTAAAATCAACTTGACTTATATCTGATAGTTTTCCAAATTTCATGCACTAGTAATTTAATATTTGCTCTTCTATGAAAAGGTTACTATTAAAACAATTTTACGCAAAGATGTTTATTAAAATACGGAATCACCTTCAAAAATAAATGAAGGCAGTATCTTTGTGCAACAATTATTCACCAAGCAGAGCTTGGCGCTACAAACAAACTTAATAAAATTTTGAAGTCAAAAATAATCATCGGAACTAGAGGAAGTAAATTAGCACTTTGGCAAGCATATTTTACTAAAGATAATTTAGAAAAATTAGGCCTTAAAGTCGAACTAAGTATTATTAAAACTAAAGGAGATAAAATTCAGCACCTAAGTTTTGATAAAATAGAAGGCAAAGGTTTTTTTACAAAAGAAATTGAAGATGCCTTATTAAAAGGTGATATTGATATGGCAGTTCATTCGATGAAAGATTTGCCTACGGAGTCTCCCGAGGGGCTATCTATTGCGGGTGTTTCCTACCGAGCAAACCCTGCGGATTGGTTGGTCATTAATAAAGGAAAAGAAGATAATTCCAAAGTTTATAAGCTAAAAGAAAATGCAGTGGTAGGTACTTCTTCTGCTCGTCGTAAAGCTATTTTATTGGATATTCGGTCTGATATTACGCTCAAAGATATTCGAGGTAATGTACCAACTCGTTTACAAAAACTAAAGGACGGTCAATTTGATGCAATTGTTTTAGCAGCAGCAGGCTTAACAAGATTAGACTTGGACCTGTCCGATTTTGAAGTAGTTCAATTAAACACCAAAGAATTTGTTCCTGCACCCGCACAAGGGGTACTTGCCTATCAAACCCGTACTTCAGATAAAGAGACTAGAAAAATCATTAAAAAACTACATCATGCAGAGGTAGCTTCTTCCACTAATGTAGAAAGAAAAGTGTTGAATTTATTAGGAGGTGGTTGCCATATGCCGCTAGGCGTTTACTGTGAGCAAGACCAGATGGGAAATTATCATGTTTGGGCAGCTAAAGCCGATACATGGAATAGCCCTGTTAAACGGGTACGTTTATCTTCTAGTACTAGTTTTGAATTGGCAGAACAAGTATTGGCTGCCTTGAATAATGATAGTTAGTGCAGTAGGGAATGAATTAAAATACAAATTAAAATAAAAAACGCACTGAAAATCGAAAAGTTATAATTTTATGAATAAACACTTATTCTCTCAACATTCCTAGGCGGTAAACAATTGGCAGCTTGCTATACAAAAGAGGTCAGTAGTCCAATTTTAGGATAGTACAAATCGTCGAAGGAAAAAGGTAAGAAGTCCTATAATTAATAGTAATACGCCGCTTCTAATTAATAAAGAAAAACGCTCGTGTCTATGTTGAAATTTAATAGGATTCATATTGCCATAAGCAACATAGCCTGCCCAAAAGAATGGATGTCCAGAACTTCTATTCCGTTGAATAAATTCCTTTTTGGCTTTCCACAAAGCTTCATCTTTTGATTGTCCTTTTTTTAGATTTTCATAAAATAAAGGCATAAAATTAGCTGTCGAATTATCACTTACTCGCCAAAGAGTCGTCACCATACTTTTAGCTCCAGCATAAGAAAATCCTTTACCTATACCTACAATACCTTCCCCTCTTTTCATTTCCCCAAGCCCTGTTTCACAAGCACTCAATACTACTAAATCTGCTGGAATATTCAAATTAAAAAGGTCTTTAACGTATAAAAATTGCTTATCAAAGGTGTCTTGTGGTTCGGAAAAAGCTAAATAAGAATAATCTCCTTGTTCGTCATTAGATTTACCATGAGTTGCCAAATGCAAGATTTGTCCTTTTTGGATATAATCTAAAAAAGCTTTTCGAGTAGCTTCAACTCCTGTGACAACTATGCCGCCAATATTATTTTTTATAGTATAAACTTCCTCTTGATTATACTTGAGTGGACCGAGACCTATTCTAAATTCAGAAACATTATCCGCATTATTCCCTTTAAAAACAGGGGCAAGGCCAACAAAATTTTGGTCAAATTTTGGCGATATTTCATCATAAAGCCCGCTTAACCAATTAACAGAGTGCGCATAGCTAATTTGATATTGTTCTAATAAATAAGTAATATTCTTGAAATTTCCATGCGCTTTAGGTCTTGCCGTTAATAACGCATCAAAAGGCAAATAACTAAGTGCACCATCTGTAATAAGAATAATTCTTTGAGTAAGGTGGTCTTGAATTGGCTGAATTAATGTTTGGTACAACTCAAACCCTAGCTGATTGGTGTCACTAATCAAACTATTATTTGAATTATTATTAATTACGGAAGAGGGTCTATAACTATATATACTATTTCTAAATTGATTTATTTTTTGCCCTATATCTTCTTCCATTAAAGGGAGTTCAAAAATTTGAAACCTATTTTTTTGGATGATAAAAGCATAAATAACCTTTTCATCAAAAAAATATTCTAGAATTGTTTGATTCGGCTGTAAATTTTTTTGTTGAATTTCTTTAATAGAAGTAAAGGTAGGTTTAAATTTTAATTCATAATAGTCTGGATATTCTGCTCCAATTTCATCAAATAATACTTGTCGTTCTTGCTTTAAATCGAAGATATTTCCATTTAATTCTCTGACGATGTCTCTATCTATTTTTACCTTTTGATTTTCTTCATATCGTCGATTTTCTAAATAGGTAATATTATGTCTTAATTTTTTTTCTTGCTCGACAATATTTTCTGGAATACCTGCCAATTCAAAAGCATTGATATTTTTAATCGTTTCTAATAAAATTAAACTTTTACTCTTTTCAGATAGTTTGAAGGCAAATTCTAAATACTTCTCTTCGTCCGTTAGATTATGCAAATTAAGATTGGTCTTGATTGCCAAACTAAATACTTGGTGATAATCGTCGATAAAATTTTCTTTTGTGCTTCTTTCTTGATAATTCTTATTGATATAGTCTACTAAAAATATGGTCGAGGAAAGTAAGCTGTCTATCTTTACTAAATCAGCTATATTTTTATTTTCTTGTCTATGGTAAAGTTCTGCATATTCTAAATTTAGCGACACCAGATTTTTAAGCTGTTTAATGGTCAATAATGTCTCATCACTTGTTCCGCCATTAGCTTTAAAAGCTAAAGAATAAACCTTAAGTGCTTGTGAATGATCATTTAAAAGACGGAAAAATTTTCCTTTAAGTCGATATAATTCAAAAAGCGCAACAGGTCTTTCCAGATAATATTGTTCACCATGATTAATAGCTCTATCAATAGCCACTAATGCTTCTTGCATATTATTGGTAGAGGCATGATGCTTTGCAATTTCTTTATAGGTATTTAATAAATAATCTTTTTTGTTTAGCATCTGCTTAAATCCTTCCAGAGCTATATCGAAATGAATATTAGCCACCGCTATATTTTTATGATTAGATGCCTCGACTCCTCTAATGCGGTGAATGGCTGGCAATAGAAAATCATTGCTTTTATCTATAGCTAATGCTTTATCAAAGTAGATGAATGCCTTATCATATTTATTTAATTTTGTATAAGAATTCCCTATATTAAAATGCAATATTCCTTCCTGAAAAACATCTCTCTTTTGCTGTTTTTCTACAATTTGTAAAGCTTTATAGAAATAATTAATAGCTTCTCCAAAAAGGCCATTGTCAAAGTAGGCATCTCCAAGATATTGGTAAGTATAAACTAAAGCTTCGTGATTTTCTCCATGCTCTTCTTGTTTAAGGACTAAAGCTTCTTGCAAAAATTGAATAGCTGTCTCGAAGTTACCTTTAGTAAAAGAATTGAAGCCTAATTCTTCATAAAAATCAGCAAATTGTACATTTTCTTTGGCATATATATCTTTTAATAGATTCAGCCCTTTTTCAAAAGCCTCATCCGATTTGATAAACTGTTCTTTTTCTTGATATAAGTAACCAATATTAAAAAAGATATTACTAATTTTAAGGTGTGGCTTATCGTATATTTTTTGTTTTAACGCTAAAGATTTTTTGTAGTTTAAAATACTACTATCCAACTCTTCTTTTTCATGATAGCAAGAGCCAAGCAATAAATAGGATTCTGCTAAACAAAATAATTCCGAAGTATCTCTTTGTAAATGTTTTACGGTAATATTTAAAAAATTAATCGCTTTATCCCAGTCTTCTTTTTCATGCCAATATTCGCCATTTAGATAGGCTATTTTACCTCGGTGAGTGGTATTCATTGCTACTGCTAAAACTTCCATCTCCTTGATAGTTACTAGCAATTTCTCCATTTGGCTATCCGCTAAATAGGTTTGCGCTTCACTCCATTTTTTATCAAATAAATCATCTACCTCTTTACTTATTCCTAAAAAGGAAAAAGCCATAAAAAGCAGTGAAATTATTATTTTTTTATGCAAAAAATGGATGTTCATAAATGGATAAAAAGATTAACTATGAAATTACTTTAGCTTTTTCTAACTAAAACAGAAGGCTAATGTAAAGAATAATCAGATAAGGTAAAAGATTTAAGACATAAAAACATACGGAAAGTGCTGTAAAAACTTACCTTTGAGTAATTTATTTAATATCAAAAACTTACTCATATGCGTATTATAAAATGGTTGTTGGGCATTATTGCAATATTGTTTCTTGGTTTATTCATCGTTTTTCAGTTATCAAGTGAATCAAAGCCAACAGGAACTACTGGTGCAGATGCAGATGCACTCGCTAATAAAGTATTAGCAGCTATAGATAAACCTGCTTGGGACACTACTGGTGTTATACAATGGACTTTTCGAGGAGCACATGATTTTTTGTGGGACAAAAAAAGAAATTTAGTCAAAGTCAAATGGGACGATAACGAAGCATTAGTTACACTAGATGAAACTACTGGAAAAGCATGGAAAAATGGAGTAGAAGTTACTGGCGCAGAAGGAGATAAATTGGTCAAAGCTGCTTGGGCACATTTTTGTAATGATTCTTTTTGGCTAAATGCACCTGCAAAAGTTTTTGACCCAGGCACTGAAAGAAGTATTGTCGATATGCCAGACGGCAGCAAAGGTTTAATGGTTACTTATAAATCAGGTGGCGTTACACCAGGAGATGCATACCTCTGGAGCTTGGATGCCAATGGAATGCCTACTAGTTATAAAATGTGGGTCTCTATTCCTGTAATTCCAGGAGGATTAGCATTTACATGGGAAGACTGGACAACGCTTCCTACTGGTGCTAAAATAGCGACTAATCACGCTAGTAAGGTCTTAGGCATTGATATTACAAATTTAAAAGCAGCGACTGATTTGACTAGTTTTGGTCTTTCAAATGACCCTTTTCAGCCAATTTTGTAAACTATTTGCTTAACGAATAAGTTGTTGGAAATTACAAA
>CAYMSC010000146.1:0-12421 GCA_964392805.1 uncultured Saprospiraceae bacterium | reverse complement strand
GTAACACTTTAATAAGTCAAGGTAACTGCGAAAAAAATCTTTAAAAAATATTGAAAAAAGGGTCTTCAGAATTTATTTAATGATTCAAGGTATTTTTTTGACAATAAAAAATTATTGATTTATTACCTTCTGTTTATCAATAACTTATAAAATTGATGTCAGATGCGGCTTAATTTTTACCTTGGATCATTAAATAGATTCCAGAGGGTCTAATTTTCGATTTTTTAACCTTTTGCCGTTTTAACGACATTTTGCTTTAGAGTCGGCTAAAATGTTCACCTATAGAATGATGACTTTTACCTTGAACCATTAAAGTGTTACCCTTTTAGCTATATAAAAATAATTTTTCAGGCCTAAAGGCCTTTGACAGGAAAGCCTGAAAGCTTTTCTACCAGTAAAATTAGTCTATGTCTGATTTTGATAAACTTTTTGAAGCTTCGGCACTTACCTTATTTGAACAATATAAAAATGCGACTAATAAAGTAAGTTTTTTGCAAAAAAAATTGCCCCTTCAGTATGGATTCACAATAGGCGTTTTAGCTAACCGAAAAAAGGAAGTTTCAAATCCACAGCACTTATTTTTTAATAAACTTATTTCTCCAATTTTTTTGCTTGCTAATGATGATTCTGCTAAAATAATTCCTGTAAATTATACTTATGGAAGTTTATCTTTTATGGATGAAATTAACCAAAAAACGTTAAATGAAGCATTAGTTAATAAGGAAGATGTAAGAACTGTTTTTGCTGGACAAAATACTGATAATGAACAAGATGTAAAGCCACTAAATATATGGATAGCCAATGATTTAGCGACATTCCTATCCATCAACGACCTAGAAGATAGATTATTAGCCGAGACGAATCCGCCTGACTTAGTCGCTATTATTAATAAGGGGGTTTTGGTGACTTTAAATGATCATACCATTCAACAAATTTTTGCACTTGCAGAGAAAGAAGGCAGCCAGTCTTTCGATAAAGATATAGCCCAAAATTTAATAGGGATTACCCAAAAAACTATGCAGCGAAAATATTTTAAAATGGGTGCGACTGCACCTCATAAAAACTTTTTCTATACCTATATTTTCTTACTCGAATTATTAAAAGTTCAACCATTACTTGATGATGATTTATCTGCTGAAATGGTCGCTATTTGGGCTTAGTTTTTTTGTCTATTAGGTTTTAACTATCTTGTGGAATTAATAGAACAAAGCGCATGTTTAAAATTTACTCACTTTCGCTCAATCATGAAAATATAAACATGCTTTAATCGCTAATACCATTTTTATGAGGTCTTTATTATTTTACACTTCGATTTTATTCCTATTCTTTTTTACATTAGAAAGCTGTCAATCTGCCCAAGCAACCGCTGATGATAAAGCTTATAAAACCTATCAAAATTTAACGGAGTTATTTAAAGAATGGCGAACATTTGAAACGCCACCTATTAAAGACGGCGCTCCAGATTATACTGCGGCTACTTTTGAAAAACGATTGCCTGAATTTAAAGCTTTACAAGCAAAATTAAATTCGATGGATGTCTCCGAATGGCCTATAAATCAACAAGTGGATTGGCGCATTATAAAGGCAGAAATGAACGGATATGATTTTAATCACCGCATTTTAAAGCCTTGGCAAAGAGACCCTGCTTTTTATAAATCCTTGTGGATGTATCGCAGTGATGTCCCTGCCCATGAAGGTCCGACTCATCATGGTACGACTGAAATATGGACTTATGATTTTCCATTAAATCCAGAAAGTGCAGAAAAGTTAGTGAAAGATTTAATGGTCATTCCATCGTTAAATGAACAAGCAAAACTAAACTTGACTGGCAATGCCAAAGACATTTGGGTGACGGGAATTAGAGATATTCGAACGCAAAGTAAAAATTTATCCTCCATTTTAGAAAGAGCAGGTGTGAGCGATAATCCAGGAGTTGTAACCGCGATTGAAGCAGCGATTGCCTCTACAGATGACCTTGTAAAATGGTTGGAAGGAGAAGCTAGTTCAAAAACAGGGCCTTCTGGAATTGGCAAAGACAATTATTCATGGTATTTAAAAAACGTTCATTTAGTTCCTTTGACTTGGGAAGATGAGGTGATGATTTTAAAAAGAGAATTGGCACGAGCCTGGTCCTCTTTAAAACTAGAAGAACATCGCAATCGTAAATTACCTCAACTTAAAGCTGCGGATTCTCCAGAAGCCTATAACCAATTGGCGGAGCTATCTGCACAAAGCTTAATGCGATTTTTGGAAGAGGAGGACATCGTGACCGTTAAAGATTATTTTGACCCTGCCTTGCGAGAACATTTAGGTCAATTTGTTCCAAAAGAAAGGAGAAATTTTTTCTGGATTACCGCACATCATGACCCTCGACCTTTATACTCTCATTTTTATCATTGGTTTGAATTAGCCAGAATGGATATTGAACCCAACAAAAGTGAAATCAGAAAAGGACCGCTTTTATACAATATTTTTGACTCTCGAAATGAAGGCATGGCAACAGCGGTCGAAGAAATGTTTATGCAAGCAGGTTTATATGATGATAATCCTAGAGTTAAAGAAATAGTTTACATCATGATTGCCCAACGTGCAGCGAGAGGACTTGGGTCTTTATACGCTCACGCTAACGAAATGACGATGGAAGAAGCAGGTGGAATCCACTCTGAATATACCCCAAGAGGTTGGATGAAAACAGAGAAAGAATTACTCATTTTTGAACAACACCTTTACCTTCGTCAACCTGGATATGGGACGAGCTATATTACTGGTAAATATTTGGTAGAAAATGCTATGGCGGATTATGCGAGATTGAATGAAACGGGTGCTACTCCTTTTACAGTTAAAGCTTTTTTTGATAAATTAAATAGTATTGGAAATATTCCTATTTCTTTGGGACATTGGGAGATGACTGGAATAGAGGGACTTTGAATAATAAATTAAAAATCATAATTATGAAAAATATATTCGACGCAAAAGACACCCAAGAATTAATTGACCGAATTAATCAATTAACTCCTTCTACTAAGCCACAATGGGGAAAAATGTCGGTTGACCAAATGTTAGCGCACTTAAACGTAGCCTATGAAATGACCTATGAGGACAAACATGCCAAGCCTAATTTTATTGCCAAATTTTTCTTAAAATTATTTGTAAAATCGGCAGTAGTGAATGAAAAACCTTATCCAAAAAATGGACGAACAGCTCCTGCTTTTGTGATGACTGGCGATAAAGATTTTGCTAAAGAAAAACAACGCTTAATCGCTTATTTAGAAAAAACGCAACAATTAGGAGGTAATCACTTTAATAATAGAGCGTCCCACTCTTTTGGACCTTTGACAACAAAAGAATGGAATAATATGTTCAGCAAGCATTTGGAACATCATTTAACGCAATTCGGAGTTTAATGAATAGGTTTTAAATTTTTGACGCTGAGGGACACTGACTTATTATGACTTTTTATGTTTACTTTTAAAAGTTGAACAAGTAAGCAAAGAAACATAATAAATCATAACTTCAAACAGCGTCCTTCAGCGTCAAAAAACAAATCAATCACATAATCACAACAATGAATCAATTTTTTCCAAGACTATTTACGCCATTAGATTTGGGATTTACGACCCTTAAAAACAGAATCTTAATGGGTTCTATGCACACAGGATTAGAAGAAAAAGGAGCAGAAGGATATGATAGAATGGCTGCTTATTTTGGAGAAAGGGCAAAAGGTGGAGTAGGATTGATTATAACGGGCGGTAATTCGCCTAGCGTGGAAGGAATTGTTGGCCCGCATGAAGAAGCTTTTACCAAAAAAGCACAAGTTGTCCAGCATAAAAAAGTGACGGATGCGGTACATGCAGCAGACCAAGATTGTAAAATATGTTTGCAAATTTTACATGCTGGACCATTGGCAAGAACCGAAAAATTACTGGCACCTTCTGCTATCAAATCGCCTATCAATCGAAATGTGCCAAAAGAAATGACAGAAGAAGACATAGAGCGTACCATCCAAGATTACGTTAGATGTGCGACTTATGCGAAAGAAGCAGGCTATGATGGAGTCGAAATAATTGGTTCCGCAGGTTATTTAGTGAGTACTTTTTTGCTAGAAAAAACGAATATTCGGACCGACAAATGGGGAGGGAATTATGAAAATAGAATGCGTTTTCCATTAGAAATTATCAAGCGTATCAGAGCAGCCGTTGGGGAGGAATTTATCCTCATCTACCGAATTGCAGCAATGGAATTAATGGAAAAAGGAAGCTCTTGGGAAGAGGTCGTCACTTTGGGAAAGGCGGTTGAAAAAGCAGGAGCGAATATTATGAGTACCCATTTTGTTTGGCATCAAGCGCAAGTGCCTACTATTTCTACGAGAGTACCAAGAGCCGCATTTACCCAAGTGACAGGTAATTTGAGAAAAGAATTAAGCATTCCTTTGATTACGAGTAATCGAATAAATATGCCGTCGGTAGGGGAAAGTGTATTGGAAAAAGGACATGCTGATATAGTTTCTATGGGTCGACCGATGTTAGCAGACCCTGAATTGGCGAATAAATCTAAAGCTGGGAAAGTAGAAGAAATCAATACTTGTATTGCTTGTAATCAAGCTTGTTTGGACCATGCGTTTTTTGGAAAAACGGTTAGTTGTTTGGTCAATCCAAGAGCTTGTCACGAAACGGAATTAAATTATTTACCCACTAAAAATCCTAAAAAAATTGCAGTAGTTGGAGCTGGTCCTGCTGGCTTATCTTTTGCGATTACTGCGGCGGAAAGAGGCCATCAAGTCACCCTTTTTGAGGCAAGTGGAGAAATAGGCGGTCATTTTAATATGGCAAAAAGGATTCCCGGAAAAGAAGAATTCCATGAGACGATTCGGTATTACAATAAAATGATTACAAAACATGGGGTAACTTTAAAACTAAATCATAAAGTATCGACTGAGGAATTGACCAAAAATGATTGGGATGAAGTCATCATGGCAACAGGAATTAAAGCAAGAGTGCCAAACATTGAGGGTATTGACCATCCCAAAGTTGTTTCTTATTCTGAAGCTATTTATGGACAAAAAACCATTGGGAAAAAAGTGGCTATTATTGGTGCAGGAGGGATTGGTTTTGATGTGGCAGAGTTAATCATGCACAAAGGCAAATCTGCTGCTTTAGATATTGATGTTTTTGCGAAAGAGTGGGGGATAGACTTTGAAAACCATCCTCGTGGTGGGGTAGCAGGCATTGTTCCAGAAGTTGCCAAGGCGGATAGAGAAGTTTATTTATTGCAAAGAAAAACAACTCGTCACGGTCGAAGCCTCGGTAAAACGACTGGATGGACCCATAAAATAAGTCTGTTGAGAAAAGGCGTGAAAATGATTGGTGGAGTCGCCTATGAAAAAATTGACGACCAAGGTTTGCACGTTCGTATCAATGACACAGCGGAATTATTACCTGTTGATACGGTTATTATTTGTGCTGGACAAGAATCTAAACGTGCGACTTATGATGCCTTAAAAGGAAAGATTGATAATCTACATATTATCGGCGGGGCAGATGTAGCGATGGAAATTGATGCTAAATTGGCTATTGACCAAGGGTGTCGATTGGCGGCTAAGATATAATAAGGAGGGCATATTGGAAAACTATCCCAATTATGCCCTTCTAATCACTTACCATTATACCACCACTTCCCGCTTTTGCAGCAAATTCAAAAAAGTATCTTTCTGTAAATGCTCAGGACTCAAATCCAGTTCATACTCCTCATCGCTTAGGATAGCCCCTGCATCTTCCAATATTTTTTTGAAAGAGATAGGCTTGGCATATTGAAAATATAGTGCTGCTCTAGCATTATCCGAATGCTCCGAATTTCCACTTACTCGAATATTCCCAAATCCTGAATTTATCAAAGTAAAACTCATTAGGCCCTCTGCTTCTGGCAAAAACAAGCCCAGTATTTGCTGCCGACCCTTTGTTTCTGTTTCTACCTCTAAAATTAATTCATTCGGATTGAACATATAGTTTTGACTAACTTTATCGGCGATGCCTACTATTAGTTTAAATTTACAACCAACCTCTCCATTATAAATATTTAATTGAGATAAAGCAGGCTGAACTATATTACCATTGGTATAAAGTAGTTCCGTAGCTCCATTTATAGCATTGGTCATATCACCCGAATAGAGCAGCCCTTCCCCTTTGTAGGCACTATTCCAACCTATTTTTCCACTCAAGGACAATGCCGATAAATCTAAATCTCTTGCGCCCCATTCATTTCTCCAATACACCCCAGAAACTAGCTTTTTTGCTGTAATTTTTGTTCCCATCGGAATATTCCCAATAAACATCTTTTCAGAGGCAGGTAAACCATAGTCAATAAAGCTTGGGTATTTAATTTTTAAGCCTTCCAAATCCAAGGAGGCGACTAAATCTTTGTAAACGACCTCATATATTTTTTGGTAGTATTCCATCTTTCCATAATGGAATTCTTTTTTAGCAAAAGACTTCCCATTTCGTACTCGATAAATAAAAATATTAGCGGAGTTTAGTCGAGTATTTAAGGCCTGTAACAATCGAATTTTTCGGAAGTTATTGACCTTCGCCAAAGCCGCTTTTACTTCTTTTTCCTCATACATTACCGAAGTAACCGTATTCAATACATCTACGGGCATTGGCTCATGTAATATTTTGGATAACTTACTGATTTTATTGATTACTTTTTTGTTATCGGGATTTGCTTTAAAGGCTAACCATATTGGCTTGAAGCGGTTAAAGATAGTCGAACATTCTTCCAAACCAAAGTAATGTACATGCGCTGCAATATTTAATCGCTTTTCCTTAATCGCCTCGATTACGGGCTTACTTTTTATCAATAAAGTAGACTCGGTGGCTAAGTAAACTAAGTACCGCAAAAACGCTGTTGGATTGCTTGGATATACACCCGTTTTAGCAATTATCTTAACAAGTGCTTCCTTGTTCTTGATACCATCTACTGATTTGAACTGAAAACCGAGTAGGTCCAATAAGCTTAACACCTCATCAATCGTTGATTCTTCTAAGGCAATACCACTTGTCAACATCGCCAATCCTTTATCCATCAACTCCTGTTTTTCTAGCCCTCGGATAACTTTGAGCGGTAATTTATTTACTTTGGGCAAGTCCAATTTTTCCGCAGGGATATAGATGAAATCGGATTGAAAATTAGTACCATAAGTAGTCGTATAATGCAAAATTTGATGCACTAACAATTGCAGTCGAGTACTATTTTTAATAACCTTCCAAGATTTATGAAAAGTAGCATTTAGCTGTTTACCAGATAATTGATTCGCTTGAAAATATGCTAAAATAGCTGTGCTTGCATACATTGCTTTTTCATTAATGACTACTCCGTATTCAAGTCCAACTTCAGGATGCATCTTACTGACTTTTCCTGCTGGCACGGCATTAAATAACTTCAAACTTAAATCGATAATGTTTTGATTCATGATTTTTTGATTTAAAAAGGCGGGTCGTAATAAATTTGGAATTTTGAATAGGAACGACCTATGCCTAGTTTTTAAAAATGAGGAGTAAATAAATAATCAGGCTTATTAGGCCCGCTGGTGAATAGGAACTCCCTTTATTTTTAGTGGAGAAGGTAGGACTCGAACCTACGACCTTCAGATTAAAGTTTCTTTAGGAAAATCCTTTGACCTGCGTCGGGAATTAGAAATTCTGTTGCTCTACCATCTGAGCTACTTCTCCAGAAAAGGCGGACAGTAGTTACATTCAAAGTGTGATAGGAACTGTCTTTGCCTTGTATTTTGGTTAACAATTAATGTCTAAAAATAATTCCATATAGCTCGTTTGCTATTGATGATACAAAGGTAATTAGGGGGTGCGCAGTCTTTTTGCGTAGTGTGGATTATTTTTTATTTTTTCAATACTATTGCATATAAAGGCTTAGTTCAAATGAGAAGGGAAGTAAAATTAAGAAAGCGCGGATGGTTCTTTTTATATTGAGGTGGCGCATATTCATCCTAAGTAACGACGAAAGAATAAGTTGGTCATCTGGAGGAGGTTATTTTGTTCTCAGTTTTCCTTTAAAAATCCTTGCATAGCAGGGCTATGGAAGTATTTTTAAAGGGAAAATGAGGGCAAAAGAAGCCCTACTAGATGTTCAAGTTATTTTTTTGCCGTTACTAAACGAAGAATCTCCTAGAAATCTACTAATACTTTGCCCCAATCATCATAAAGAATTTGATTATGGACAAAGAGAAATTTTGACGCATACAGAAGAAGAAATTATATTTGTTTTAAATGGTGTTGAACATCAAATTTATATTGGTTTGGATTTACAAAAATAGCCTCATTTATGCAATCCAAATCTAAGCCAGCAACATCCGCTTCAACGTATCCTGCATCGCTATCCTAAACCCATCATCTTTTGTCAACAAACGATAAAGGTCTAATTCATTTCTACGCTGTTTATTCATGACATCTTCGAATATTTTATTGAAAGCAATCGCTCTATTTTGTTCATCCTCATTGTCTTCAAATTTCTCTTTATAATCGGGATGCTCTTTCATTTTTTGAGCAAGGGAAACAAATTTCATTCTTTGTTCCTCTGGAGTCGCTTCCCATCCTTGATACCATCGTTCATTAAAGCTTTTGATAATTAAATCTAATGGGTCTTCCGCTTCGCCTGTGTCATGCGCTCCTCTAGGATTTGGATTTTGAGGGTCAAGTTCCGTTTCCGCTTCGTCTAGTTCGATGGACTCATTTAATTTGACTCTTTCTAAACCATAGGAAGAAAGGTCAACAGAATTTAATAGTTCATCAAGGGTATCTGCTGTTGGGTCAACAATAATCATTTTAGGAACTAGGAATTTTAAAAACCAAAATAGCTTTTCCCATTTGACCATTTCATAAGGCATCAAAGATGCCATCTGTCCATAGATTTTCACAAATTGTTTTGCCTTGATTTTATAATCTGCTTTTTCTTTGTCCTCCAAATCTAGGTCGTGATTAAATCGGTCGGCAGCTTTATCTATAATTGGACTTAACGCTTGTGCATCTACGTTGTCAAAATATTTTTCTACAAAATCTTCTACTTCCTGCCATTCATAAATTCCAGAATCATCCAACGTTCCTTTTAGCTCATGCAATACATTGATGTCTGTTGCGCTATTCAATGAAGTTGCAGTATAGAATGGGTCAAATGATTTTTTAATCTCCTCCGTTGAATTATAAAAATCTAGGATAAATAAATCTTCTGTTCGCTTTCCCAATTTATTGGCTGAACGATTCAACCTTGATAGTGCTTGTACTGCTAAAACGCCTTGCAATTTTTTATCAACATACATGGCGGTCAATTTTGGTTGGTCAAAACCTGTTAGGTATTTATTGGCAACGACCAAAATTCGATATTCATCCATATCAAAATACCTTGCAATTTTATCGCTAATATAATCTGGGTCAGTTGGCTTGGCGGTATCTAAGTCGGCTGGAAAATCATTAATCGTCGTTTCTTTATATTCATTTCCTTTTATGGTTTTAGTACCTGAGAAGGCAATCGCAATTTTAAATGGATTCCCTTTTTTATTCAGTAATTCATTGAGCGCATGATAATAGTTGATAGCAGATTCAATACTTTGAGTGGCGACCATTGCTTTAGCTTTGCCCTTTAGCCGTTTCTTATTGACGATGTTCGTCAAGAAATGGTCGAGCATGATTTCCGCTTTGACTGCAATCGTTCTTTTATTTTTTTCTACAAAGGCTCTTAATTTCTTTTGCGCCTTTACGGATTCAAATAAAGGATTATCCGCTATGGATTTTTCTATTTCATAATAACTCCTAATCGTGGTGTAATTTGCCAAGACATCTAAAATAAATCCTTCCTCTATCGCCTGTTTCATTGAGTACAAATGAAAAGCTTTGAATTCTCCATCAGGTTGTTTAGTGCCAAATCGTTCTAAAGTATTGGGTTTTGGTGTAGCTGTAAAAGCAAAATAAGAGGCATTATTTCGCATCTTCCGAGAACGCATGGCTGCTAAAATTTTGTCTTGTGCATCTTCTTTTTCTTCATCTTCGTTGGCTAGATTTCCCATCGCTTGATTCATCTTGCCTGCTGTAGCACCACTTTGACTACTGTGTGCTTCATCTATCACTACGGCAAATCGTTTGTCACTCAGGTCGGAAATACCATCTACGATAAATGGAAATTTCTGAATCGTCGTAATGATAATCTTCTTTCCTGATTCTAAACTATTTTTTAACTCTGCGGAGGAATAGGCAGGCGCAACTATATTTTTTACTTCCGAAAACTCTTTGATATTCTTACGAATCTGTTTATCGAGCAGCCTTCTATCTGTCACGACAATCACAGAATCGAACAAAGGATTAGCCACCCCTTTACTCCCTGGTATATCGGCTTTTTCTGGATAAGTCTCTATGAGTTGATAGGACAACCAAGTAATCGAATTAGACTTACCCGAACCTGCGGAATGTTGAATCAAATACATTTTTCCAACGCCATTTTTACCACAGTCGGCTATCAACTTTCTCACCACATCCATCTGATGATACCGTGGAAAAAATAAAGTCTTCGTCTTTAGTGGAGCGGTAGCTTTTCCATCAAAACGGACAAAATGTTGAATAATATTCGCTACACTATACCGAGTAAAAACTTCCTCCCATAAGTAAGCCGTCTTATGCCCAAATGGATTGGGCGGATTTCCCTTTCCATGATTATGTCCTAAGTTGAAAGGCAAAAAGAAAGTATTTTTTCCATTCAACTTAGTGGTCATATAAACTTCGTCGGTATCAACTGCCAAATGCACCAAGCATCGCCCAAAATTTAATAAGGGTTGCTTGACATCTCGTTTGTACTTGTATTGATTTTGTCCGTGTACTTTTGCGTTCTGTCCTGTCCAATGATTCTTTAATTCCATCGTAGCAAATGGCAAACCATTGACAAATAAAACCATATCTATTTCTTCTCGCTTATTTTCATTGGAGTAACGCAACTGGCGAGTCACACTAAATTGATTGCTTTCAAAATTCTTAACGACCGTTTGGCTACTGCTTGCCAAAGGCAAAGGATATAATAAGGTAAAATGTGCATCATCTACCTCTAAGCCTTTTCGAAACATTTTAAGTACGCCATGCTTCTTTATCATACGGTCAAGGCGTTCTACAATTTTTAATTTCCAATCGCTTTGCCGTTGAATCTTTGCTAATTCTTCTGCTTGTGTTTGTTGTAAAAAATCCCAAAAACGAAATTCATCAATGGCTCGCTTCGCATTGAAATCATCTGGCGAACCAATGTAATATCCATTGCCACTTCGATACAATTCTTCTCGTTCGTTCACTCCATTGATGGTCGTACCTGCTGCTTTTATTTCTTCCAGACAAGTTCCTGTCAGTTGTTTTTCAATAGCAGATTCTAAGGCTTGTTCGTTGGTTTTGCTTGGCATATGAGCTTACTGATTTGTAAGGATTAGTTTATATAATGTGTTGTGGGCTTTCTTTATATCGTTATTTTGGTCTGCATTCGATTTTTTTTCAATACTGGCTAAATAAACTTGGTCTTCTGCTTCATGGAAATAAACACGCAAGGCTACTGGGCTATATACTCTAAGTTCATACACCGTACATTTTCTCTTTGGTAAAGGAGGAGAAACATCTTTGATGATTTTTGTGTCTGGAGCTAGAGGGGTTTGAAGATTACGTTCTATGGCTCGTTTAAACATTTCCACAATTGACTGTTGTTCTGAAATAGATGAGCTTAAAAATACTTTTTCAAAACTATCTGGAAAAATAGGATTACTTAATATCGTTTTGAGTTGCTCAAACAAGGATTGCTTTTCAAGAGCTAAATATAATAAGCGGTCAGCAATTACCTTTGTATTTTGTTCTTCACCATACAAATTATGGAGTGGCATAGTTTGGCCTCCTACTTGACCTCTTATATGAAGGTTGATAATATTTGTTTCTAAATCTTTATGTATGGGAACGCTAAAAGCAAATTCATCTTGTGCAGCAACATAACTAAGGTAGAGTGCTGGATATTCTTCGCTATCAACCACAACATAACAATCCATTTTTAAAAATAACTCCTCATTATCAATTGTAATATTAGCTTCTACGGGATATTTTGTAAAAATACTATAAGCAATAGTTCTAAGTTCTTTAGATGACAAAGTTTCTATTACATCTTTTAAGCTAAAGTTTCCTAGTGATATTTCGGAAGGTAGCTTTTCAGTAACAATTCCCTTTTCTACATTTAAAAGTGTATGCTCATTTAGTTTTTGAAATTCAAGTAATGTATTTTGGAATAATTTTGTAAATACAACTTTATTTTGTGACTGCGGTACTGCCTCACTATTGAAAAGAAAATACGCCATAGATTAGAGTAGTTTACTTGCATTAATCTCAAACTGGTCGAGTAAGCCTGCTGG
>CAYMSC010000145.1:0-12445 GCA_964392805.1 uncultured Saprospiraceae bacterium | reverse complement strand
TACTGCCTACTGCCTACTTATTAGTTAGTATATAATGCCTTATGAAAACTTAAAATTGAATCATTGGCTCTCCTATTTTACTACGATTAATCTTCCAGTAATTAAAATCAAGTACATTAATTATACCATTCCCATCTACATCCCAAGATAAATAGCGGTTCACCAAGGCACTGTTTTGTTTCCAAATATTAAAATCTATACTATTAATAATGCCATTTTGGTCAAAATCTCCAGCAAATAAGCAGAAATAATTACCTTTTAATTTTAATTGGTTATTCCCCAATGCTTTTTCTGCACTATTTGTAAAGTCATATTTGATGGCGTTTTGAGAAAGGTCCAATAATTCTCTGCTCATTACTGCAAGATGTCCTCTACTTCTCACCACAAGGTGAATTAAAGTAGGCGGTAAGTTTTCAAAATAAATGGCTGCTCCGTCATGCTGAATAATAGAGCCATCTCTCAATAAAAGACAAGCTTTTTTTGCTAAAATAGAATCTAAATAATCTGGATGACGGGCTTCTACCAATACCCAATCTACTACTTCCGCTGGTATTGCTACTATATTTTCTATGCCATCATAATTATATGGTGCAATTTTAAATGGTTGAAAAAGTGGTAGTATTTCTCCTTCCATTAGTGCCGAAGTCATCAAACCAGTGTTTTCATCCAAAAATCCTTCTAGCATAATTTTAGATTCAATTTTAGCTTGATTCAACGCACAATCACAACTATCATCTTCACAATCTATTTTTCCGTCTCGGTCATCATCAATATTATTATCGCATATTTCAGAAATACAAGGCGTACATGATGCACAAACGCCCCCACAATCTATATTTTCTTCATTCCAATCTTTTATGCCATTTCTACAAGTATTCGGTAAGTCGAAAGTTGGTTTAATAATAAATAATCCATTACTTATATCAGAAGCTAAAATATTTCCAGAGGGTAAAAAAGGATATACGCCCCAGCAACCCTCATAACCTGTATAGGTGCTATTTGTAGGATACGTATCGTAGTAAGCCACTCGCTCGGGAGAAAGTGGGTTAGATAAATCAAAAATAACCACCCCATCTTCGTAATAGGAGACCACCGCATAATCTCCAACAACAAATGGATTATGTGCCACATTCTGAACAGATGTCGGGCTTAATAAGGGTTCTTTAAAAGTTTTAATAGTCGTTAAATCATTATCTAAATAGTTACTGTAATCTAAAATACCTAATGGCATACCTAATGGTATTTCTTGTGCATATACTAATAATCCATCTTCCCTCATTCCCCAACTGCTATGATTATAACCACTCGTATTAAGATTCGCTCTCAAAAGAGGTGTAGCGGGATTACTTACATCATATATATATAGTCCTTTAAATCCATGAGAACAAAATGCTAAATCATCTTTCACAAAGATGTCATGCACATAGCCTCCTGGCAATGTTTTTTTGGTTAAGAGTTTTGGTACACTTGGATTAATACTTAAATCGTAAACTATCAAGCCATCCGATTGTGTATTTGCCCCCACAACATAAAGTAATTCTTTGGCAACATCAATAAAAATATTATGTGCTTTTCCAAAATCTTCGTTTTCTTGATAAACTTGACTGACCACTCCTTCTTCAATAGCACACAAATCAAAAATCACTAATCCTTCATTGGTCAACCCTTCTGACACTGCATAAGCATAGTGACCAAATGTTTTAATGTCTCGCCAAGCAGTTTTACTACCAAGTTCAAATTCAGCAATTTTCACAGGATTAGTAGGATTTGTAATTTTTAAGAAATATACCTTATCCTCAGCGCCAATAATAGCATACTCCCCTCCTGCATTATCTACATACCCCCATACATCATTGTAATTGTAATCGGATTCGTTCCAATTAGCCTGTAGGTCCATATTTTGAGATTGGGAAAAAATTGCGGCAGGAATAAAAATAATAATAATCCAAAGAATAGTCTTCTTAAGCAATGGCTTATTCATACGATAAGGTGTGTGTGTTAATATCTTAGCCAATTTAGAATGATAAATATCGTTAAAAATAAATGTATAAATATTTAAATTTAAACTATTTATAGATATAAATTTTACACAATATTTTAGAATCAATCTCGATAATTTCAATCGAGACAAAATTCAAAATTGGCGATGACATTGGTGTGTCTAAGTCAATTAATTAATTACGGAGGGTAAAAAAAGGGAAATAATGACACTAAGGGAATAGTGAAAGGGATAGGAAGGATGTATAGTAGTGCCTTTAATAATTTAATTCAACAAATATTACTCCAAAAATGAAAACGGTCATTTTCCATATATGAAAAATGACCGTTTTATCTATTTTATTTGAATTAATTGGTTACAATATTTATACTGATTTGATATTGTAGCCTAATTTATTTAATACCTTATCTAAAGTATCTTTCTTCAAATCATCCACCGAAGCTGTTATTCCAATTTCATTAGCATAAGCTACTAATTCTGGTTCTAACATTTTCTTGATTTCAGCTAGCGGCTTTTTATCTACTCCATTTTCAGCTTCAGCAACAGGTTCTGATTCTGATTCCGGTTCTGGTGCTGGAGGAGGTGTTGGATTCGCAGCTTCTTCTGCGGCTTTTGCAGCTTCTTCTGCTTCTTTTAATTTTTGAATTTTATTGACCAATAAAGCAGATTTCATTGTAAAATCGTCGTGATAGTCATTAAATTCTTGGTAAATTAAAAACATTCTAGCAGCATCCCAAGCGGCAGTTCTAGGTCTTAATTGACGTGCAGCAATAGGGTGAATCCAATATTTTTGATTATTAGATTGTAAATAACCGTCATCAAAACGAGAATTAATAGCTACCCCAAGCTTATTTAAAGAGAATAAGTAATTAAACTCCTTATTTAAAGCTTTCTGCAAATCAAAAATCTTGGTACCTCTAAAATCAACACCAGATTTTTCACATAGGAAAATATCTCTCTTCCCGTCGAAAGTTACAATATTTCTAATATTATACTTTCTAAAATTTTTGAAAAAGAAACTCTTGATATACCTTCTAGTAGGGCGAATATTATTAAACGCTCTATCTAATTGGTGTTCATTCAAAGAAAATTCTTCATCATAACTACGCTTCCTTCTAGTCCTTAAATTAATGACTTGACGAGAACGCCCGATAGTGTGCCCGAGTTCGTTAGTTTTAGAGTTTACCCAAACAACATCAACATCTGTGTTAATGGCTAAGCTTTCGATAAAAATTCGATTAGTACTGGGGTCGAAGACAAGCAGGGAAATATCACTAATTGCAAAGAAATTAGCATAACCACCATAGATATTCCCAAATTTCAATTCTAAAAAAGCAATGTTGTCTCTCATGGTTTTGTTTTATTACCTAATTTTTAGGGAAGCACTCATGTCAAGTTGATAAAAATGTTTTTTGTTTATTAAATTTCTATCGATTCTATTAATTCCGCTTCGTCTGAGAAAATAAAATGATTGATGTTTTCAGCTTAACTTGGGCAGAGAACAAAATACTTTACGAATTTAGTAGTTGAAATGTTCAAAAAAAAAGGAAATTTTTTAGGTTTCTACAGCTAAATAAGTGGTGCATTAAATTCTAAAAGGTAAAAATAAATAAAATAAATGATTTTTTTCCTATATGGTTGCAAAGTTAATAATGAAAAGCTAATTTTGCCGAATAATTCATAAAAAAATTTATGATTTCTTTTAATTTACATCATCATCATCATCATTTTTTTGCAACTACCAAAAGTAGGTGAAGATGTCGTGTATATTATTAAAAGAAAAACGGCTTATCATTTACTAATGGTAAGCCGTTTTTTATTTATTCTATTTTATTTTTGGTTTTTTTACCTTAGTAATGACGAAAAATAACTTCTGCATTTAGTTCTTCAATTATAAACCTGTATGAGTGAACCTCGAAGAAGATGGGCTGCTTTGGGTTTAGAAAAACGCGAAATTTATTTTTTGTCATCTCTCAAACACCTTTTTTAAATGAGCAAATTAAGAATTGCTATCCAAAAATCTGGCAGACTCAGTGATGATTCCTTAAAACTACTTAAAGATTGTAGTATCAAATTTCCAAAAGGAAAAAATAAGTTAATTGCTGAATCTACCAATTTTCCAGCAGAAATTTTGTACCTACGAGATGATGATATTCCCCAATACGTAGAAAATGGCATTGCAGATGTTGGCATTCTAGGTCAAAATGTAGTCGAGGAAGTTCAAAAAGCAATCAGAGTTGACCGACATTTAGGGTTCTCCAAATGTAGATTGTCGCTCGCCGTTCCAAAAGAGATAGATTATCAAGGAGTACAATATTTCAATGGTAAAAAAATAGCGACCTCCTACCCTATTCTAACCGAACAGTATTTAGCCAAGCATAATGTCAAAGCAGATATTGAGTATATTAGTGGGTCTGTAGAAATTGCTCCAAGTATTGGTTTAGCTAGTGGAATTTGCGACTTGGTTAGTACTGGCGGAACGCTTTTGTCAAATGGTTTAAAAGAGGTAGAAATAATTCTAAAGTCAGAAGCTGTTATTATTTCAAACCCAAATTTGTCTCCCAAAAAGCAAGCTTTATTAAATAAGTTATTATTTAGAGTAGAAGCTACCTTAAAAGCAAAAAATTATAAGTATATTCTTTTAAATGCTCCTAATGATAAATTAGAAAAAATCATTTCTATTTTGCCAGGTATGAAAAGTCCTACAGTTTTACCTTTAGCAACGGGAAATTGGAGTTCTGTGCATTCTGTTGTCAATGAAAATGATTTTTGGAATGTCATTGATTTATTAAGAGAAAATGGTGCAGAAGGAATTTTGGTCGTACCGATTGAGAAGATGGTTCTTTAGAGGTACAGAGGTATAGGGGTTTAGAGGTATAGGGGCAATCAGTTCTAAAAAATGGTAATTAAAAATTCAATCTCAATTTCAATCTCAACTTCAACTTCAAACGGAAATCATTATAATGGAGGTCGAAATTGTAGTTAATATTTAAAAAAAATTGAACTGATTAGTCCTGGGGTATAGAGGTACAAAGGACAAACCTCTGTTTTTGTTAAGCATTTGGGGTTTCCTTTTTAGACACCTTTTAACCCTTACACCTTTATACCTTTACACCCTTTATAAAGTAAAAAATCGAGCTTAAGACAATGAAAATATACAATAATCCTGATAGGAAAGACTGGGCTAAAATCCTTGCTAGACCTAATTTTGAAAGTGTATCTTTAGCCGAAAAAGTAGGCGGAATTTTAAAAGACATTCAGACTTTCGGAGATATAGCAATCAAACGATTTACCAAGCAATTTGATAAAGTGGTTTTGGAAAATCCAAAAGTGGAGCAAGCGGAAATAGCAGCAGCAATTGCAAGCGTTCCTGCTGAATTAAAATCAGCTATTCAACAGGCAAAAAGTAATATTGAAGCCTTCCATATTGCTCAAAAAGAACCTGTTCAAGAAATTGAAACGATGCCAGGCGTAAAATGCTGGCGAAAAAGTATAGGAATAGATAAGGTGGGTTTATATATTCCCGGTGGAACAGCCCCTTTATTTTCTACGATTTTGATGTTGGGTATTCCTGCTAAAATTGCTGGCTGTAAGGAAATCATTCTTTGTACGCCACCTAGTAAAAAAGGCACTGTTAATCCAGCTATTTTATATACAGCTCATTTAGTTGGCGTTACCAAAATTTTCAAAATTGGAGGGGTACAAGCTATTGGGGCTATGGCTTATGGCACGGAAACAGTACCGAAAGTATATAAAATTTTTGGTCCAGGAAATCAGTATGTCACGGCGGCAAAGCAAGTGGTTCAAAGGGATGGTTTAGCTATTGATATGCCTGCAGGCCCATCAGAAGTTATGGTAGTGGCAGACGGTAGCGCAAATCCTGCATTTGTAGCCGCAGATTTATTATCACAAGCAGAACATGGGGTAGATAGTCAAGTGGTTTTGGTGGCAACTAATGAAAAAGTGGTTGAAGGAATACAAACAGAATTGTCCAAACAGTTAGCGGCTTTGCCTCGTCGAACATTCGCTGCAAAAGCACTCGAAAACAGTTGTACGATTATTAATGATAATGTTTTTAATGTGGTGGATATTATCAATGAATATGCCCCAGAACATTTAATATTATCTATTGAAGCTGCCGAAGGTGTTGCCAATAATATTACCAATGCAGGGTCTGTTTTTATCGGTCATTACAGTCCCGAGTCTGTTGGTGACTATGCCTCTGGCACTAATCATACATTACCAACTAATGGATTTGCGAAAGCATATAGTGGGGTGTCTTTAGATTCTTTTTGTAAAAAAATCACCTTTCAACAATTGTCTAAACAAGGATTAAAGAATATTGGGAAAACTGTCGAATTAATGGCAAATGCAGAGGAATTAGTCGCTCATGCTAGGGCAGTTTCTATTCGACTGGCAACGTTTGATGATTAAAAATAGTTATTACTGTAGTAGGAAATTCCTAAAAATTAATTATTAAATTTATACTTTACATGGGATAATTTTTTGATTCTGGTATAGTACAGGTAATCACAAGAGATTACCTATTCCAATATCCATTCAAAATCACTTTTCCATCCCGTTTGGCGTATATATGAACGAACAATCTTTAAAATGAATATCAAACTACAACTTTTTTCAGCGTTTTTATTAATGTCTATAAATTTAATTGGACAGTCTCAAGTTGCGAAAGTAGCCGCAATGGCTTCCCAGCACTTGGCGGATAAAAATTATACCGCAGCTTTACAATCTTATGACCTATTAATCGAGGATCAGTTTTTTGATTTTAGCAAAAAAACATCTGGAAGGGAGAAAAAAGATAAACTTAAAGTATTGGCAACTTTTGAGTTTAGACGTGCAAAATCACTAGCTTATTTAGGGCAGTACCATGAAGGATTAAAAAAATTAGAGGCCGCAGAAATAGCGCATCCAGCATCTTCTCTTTTTAAGTTTTATAAAGCTATGTATAAAGACAGTTTCTTTGACAATGATATTGATATAGCAGCAGTCAAGGAATGGTACAAACCCTTTCAAGGCTACGCCAATACTTTTACCTTATTAGCCGCAGCTTATGAAAGAAGAGGGATGTATGAAGATGCTTTAGCGATGTATAGCAAAGCACTTAAAAAAGATAAATCGCCTGATAATTATTATAAAGTAGCGCAATTCACAGAGTTGCAAGGAAAAGAAAAAGATGCTAAAAAGCTTTATAAAAAAGGGCTTGCAGCATTTCCTACAGCACCAAGTCCAAATAATTGTACTTATGAAGATATTCAAATATTAAGCCGACATAAACTAGGCGATAGTGAAAAAGCCTTAGCATTAGGTAAACGATTGTTGGAAGACAACCCAAAGAATTTTAGAGCTCAAAAATATATGGCTGAATTATTATTCCTCACTAAAAATTATGAGGAAAGTATCGCCAATTTTGAAAAAATTATTTTAGATAATCCCTTTAGCGAACAAGCATTTATTTTTAAGGTTAGAAGCCTGCATCTATCTGGTCAAACTGACAAAGCTTTAACAACTTTATCAAATTTAATTGAAGAATTCCCTAACTACTTTGCTGCATATGCTGAACGTGCAGCTATTTTAAAAAGCCAAGATAAAACAGAAGAAGCAGCGGCGGATATGGAAAAAGCTAAGGCTTTGATTCCTAATCATCCTTTGGTTCAATAATTAGCCCCACATAAAATTATAGCAACTATGATACACCTCGTAAGAAAAAACATACAAAATTTAAAACCTTATTCCTCGGCTCGTCACGAATTTAAAGGTACCGCAAAAGTATACTTAGATGCCAACGAAAATCCATTTAATAATGGAATGAATCGCTATCCTGACCCCATGCAATGGAAAGTCAAAGAACCTTTAGCAAGAATTAAAAAAGTCAAACCAGAAAATATTTTTTTAGGGAATGGTAGTGATGAACCTATTGATTTATTGATGAGGATTTTTTGTGAACCGGGCATTGATAATATCATCACTTTACCTCCGACCTATGGAATGTATCAAGTGAGTGCGGACATTAATAATGTCGCTATCAAAAAAGTTAACTTAACGGCTGATTATCAATTAGATGTTGCCGCAATTTTAGCAGCAGCGGACGAACGGTCAAAAATATTATTTATCTGTTCGCCCAATAATCCAACTGGCAATAGTGTAGACAGAAATGATATTGAGACCCTCATTCAATCTTTCAAAGGAATTGTTGTCGTTGATGAAGCCTATATTGATTTTTCTAGTGAAGAAAGTTGCATAGAATTTATTGAAACTTATGAGAATGTAGTAATATTGCAAACTTTCTCCAAAGCCTGGGGGATGGCGAACATCCGACTAGGCAAAGCCTTTTCCAATACCCAAATTATTGACCTTTTAAACAAGGTCAAACCGCCTTATAATATCAGTGAATTGACCCAAAAGGCGGCACTTTTAGCGTTCAAACATAGAGATAAAGTCAGAGAATCCGTAGCCACTATCTTACGAGAACGGTCCAGATTAGAAGATAATTTCCAAGACTATGATTTCATAGAAGCCGTCTACCCTACTGATGCTAATTTTATTATGGCAAAAGTAGCTGAACCGAATCGTTTATATGATTATTTAGTGACCAGAGGAATTATTGTACGGAATCGTTCTACGGTGACCCTTTGTGAAGGTTGTTTGCGATTTACGGTTGGTCAACCTAAGGAAAATGATAGTTTGCTTGAGGGCTTGAAACGATGGGAAAAGGTGCGATTGAATTAAAATAGTTAAAATTATAAAAACTAATCTGTATAGTGAAAAAGAAACTCCTCTTATTAGACCGTGACGGCACCATCATCGAAGAACCACCTAGTGATTACCAAGTGGATTCTTTTGAAAAATTAGACTTTTTACCAAAGACCTTAAAATATTTAGGTAAAATAGCCGAAGAGTTGGATTATGAGTTGGTGATGATTACCAATCAAGATGGCTTGGGAACAGCAGTTTATCCTGAAGATACCTTTTGGGGACCGCATAATTTGATGCTCAAAGTATTAAAAAGTGAAGGCATTGAATTTAAAGAAGTGGTCATCGACCGAACTTTCGCCAAGGATAATGCGCCAACTAGAAAACCCAATACGGGTTTAGTGACCCATTATATGAATGGGAATTATGATTTGGAAAATTCCTTTGTTGTTGGTGACCGTTTAACAGATATTCTATTAGCCAAAAATATGGGAGCTAAAGGCATCTTAATAGGAAAATCCTTCGATGATTCAGATGACCATATGGCAAAAGGAGTTGATATTACGGATACTCTAGCTTTAAAAAGTACCAGTTGGAAGGACATTTATGAATTCTTAAAATTGCCTGCTAGAATTGGTAAAGTTCAAAGAACGACTAAAGAAACAGATATTTATATTGAATTAAATTTAGATGGAACAGGTGTTTGTAATAATGATACTGGTTTAGGCTTTTTTGACCATATGCTGGACCAATTAGGCAGACACTCTAATTCTGATTTAACGGTCAAGGTTAAAGGAGATTTACATATCGATGAACACCATACTATTGAAGATACGGCTTTAGCATTAGGAGAAGCTTTTATTCAAGCTTTTGGTGATAAAATGGGCATCGAACGCTATGGTTTTTGCTTGCCAATGGATGATTGTTTGGTCAATGTAGGGATAGATTTTGGCGGTCGACCTTGGTTGGTTTGGGATGCTGATTTCAAAAGAGAAAAAATTGGAGATATGCCTACGGAAATGTTTTCTCATTTCTTTAAATCTTTTTCAGATACGTCTAAATGTAACTTGAATATCAAAGCAGAAGGAACGAATGAGCATCATAAAATAGAGGCGATTTTTAAGGGTTTTGCTAAGGCTATTAAAATGGCGAAAAGAAGAGATATTGAGAATATGCAGTTGCCTAGTACGAAGGGGGTTTTGTAAATGCATTATTCTACATAATTAACCATTATCGAAAAATAAAATTTTGAACCTAACAATCATAGACTACAACGCAGGCAATACCCAATCTGTCATTTTTGCCTTAAATAGACTGGGTATCGAACCTGTTTTAACAGATGATTTTGAAGCCATTCAAAAGGCAGATAAAATTATATTTCCGGGTGTAGGAGAAGCCAGTACTACAATGGCTTTTCTACAAAAGAAAGGCTTAGATAAATTAATTCCTAGTCTGAAACAGCCAGTCTTAGGCGTGTGTTTAGGGATGCAATTAATGTGTGCCCACTCCGAAGAAAATGACACCACTTGTATGGGTATTTTTGAAGAAAAGGTAAAACTATTTCAGCCTGATAGTGGGGAAAAAGTACCACATATGGGTTGGAATAATATTACCAATTTAAAGTCGGGTATTTTTGACCAAAGTTTAGAAAACGAACGAGTTTATTTTGTCCATAGTTATTATGTTGAACAAAGTAATTATACGGCTGCGGTAGCTGATTATTGCCAACCTTTTAGTGCAGCTTTGCAGAAAGATAATTTTTATGCGACGCAGTTTCATCCTGAGAAGTCGGGGAAGGTTGGGGCTAGAATTATTGAAAATTTTATTAACCTTTAAATTGTTACCAAGCAGAGCTTGGAACTACAAGAATATGCAAATAATACCAGCAATAGACATTATAGACGGCAAATGTGTCCGACTAACCCAAGGCGATTATAACCAAAAAAAAGTATATAATGAAAATCCGTTGGAAGTCGCCAAAGAATTTGAAGGCGCAGGCATTGAACGCTTACATTTAGTTGATTTAGACGGCGCAAAAGCCAAGCATATTGTCAATTGGAAAGTCTTAGAAAAAATTGCCACAAAGACCAGTTTAAAAATTGATTTTGGTGGTGGTTTAAAAACAGATAAAGATGCAGAAATTGCCTTTAATTCTGGAGCTTTACAAATCACTGGTGGCAGTATCGCCGTAAAAAACCGACCGACTTTTGAAGGTTGGTTGGAAAAATATGGCAGTGATAAAATCATTTTAGGTGCGGATGTAAAAAATGAGCAGATAGCGATTAGTGGCTGGCAAGAAACAACCACTTTGAATTTATTTGATTTCTTGGGGGATTATATCACCAAAGGAGTAAAATATATTATCTGTACGGATATTGCTAAAGATGGTTTATTACAAGGCACATCAGTTGATTTATACAAAAAAATAAGGACACAATTTCCTGATTTACAATTAATTGCGAGTGGTGGCGTCACTTCTATGGCAGATATGGAAGCTTTGATTGAAATTGATTGCTATGGAGCGATTATTGGAAAGGCAATTTATGAAGGAAAGTTAAAATTAACTGAATTGGTTAATTTCCTGTAGTGCCAAGCTCTGCTTGGTATCCCTACAAATAATTAAAAATATTCACCAAGCAGAGCTTGGCGTTACAAAATCAGCCAAGCAGAGCTTGGCGCTACAGAAAAAAATGCTCGCAAAAAGAATTGTCCCCTGCCTAGACATTAAAGATGGCAGAACGGTAAAAGGTGTTAATTTTGTCAATCTTAGAGATGCGGGTGACCCTGTTGAACTAGGTGCAGCATATAGTGAAAAGGGGGCAGACGAATTGGTCTTTTTAGATATTACAGCGACCCATGAAAAACGGAAAACCTTGGCTGCCTTAGCCAAAAATATTGCCAAAAATTTGAATATTCCGTTTACTGTTGGTGGAGGTATTGGCAGTATTGAAGACGTTGATGTTTGTTTGATGAATGGGGCAGATAAAGTTAGTATTAACTCTGCGGCTGTTCGCAATCCAGCTTTGATTGATGAATTATCTTTGCAGTTTGGTAATCAATGCATCGTCGTAGCAGCAGATGCTAAATTTGTAGCTGGAGAATGGGTCATTCATGTTTCTGGCGGACGTATTCCCACTGAACGCAAATTATTTGAATTTACCAAAGAGATGCAGGAAAGAGGGGCAGGCGAAATTTTATTTACATCAATGGACCACGACGGCACTAAAGCAGGTTTTGCCATTGATGCTTTAGCTCAATTATCTGATAATCTGGATATTCCAATCATTGCTTCTGGTGGTGCGGGTACGATGGAACATTTTGAAGAGGTGTTTACGAAAGGGAAAGCGGATGCTGGCTTGGCGGCTAGTATTTTTCATTTTGGGGAGATTGAGATTTCGGATTTGAAAGGGTATTTGGCTGGTAAAGATATTGTGGTTAGATAACTATTAAGATGATTTTTTCAACGGATTTTATTTCCCAACGGATTTTATTCGAAAAAAGGTAAAATGAAAATAATAACTAAGAAAGAACACAGCCTGCTCCGAAACTTCGGAGACCTAGAGCAAATCTAATATAGAAACCGTCAAATCCGTGTTAAAATCCTAGTAGCTATGCCTGCGTAGAGCCTACTCCGATAAAATCGGAGTTATTTTTTCTAAACCCCTTTCTTTGCCTGTGAAAATTACACCCAGAACTATTTTTAAAATTGAAAATTATAAATTGAAAATTATAAAT
>CAYMSC010000144.1:0-12457 GCA_964392805.1 uncultured Saprospiraceae bacterium | reverse complement strand
ATTTAGTCCTTTTACTACAGAAATGCAATTTAAACAAGGATTAAATAAAGAAATTTTGCAATCTTCTTTTAACTCAATAAAATCAAAGTTTATTCATAAAAAAGAGGTAACGCTCTGCCATTTTGAAGATGAATTATTATATGGCAATAGAGCTATCTTAGATAGTTTTGAAGCTGATGACAATGGCCTTTTTATATTTTACTTAAACGCTATTGGAAAAATCGAAAAGGGATATTATGAACCTAAAATAACTTTAGTTTTTCCTTGTAATGATGAATATACCACATGTTGTGAACCTGGCTTTTTTGAAATGGACTATCTGGCAGACCGCTTAATCAGATATTGGTCTGATATGGATAAGAAGCATGTACCAAGTAAAAATTCTATAATCTTTGTCTTAGATATTGCTATAAAGAAAGAACATCAAGATAAAAATAGCATCGGATTAATTGAAAAATATGTAAAAAGATTTGGAACAGCGTTTCGTTCTCCAGTTGTTTTTACTGTATTGTCTAAACATAAAGAAACTCCTTCATTCCTAAATAATTTGTCAGCATTATTTGATTCATGGGGTAAACCTTCAGGTCAACTAAAAAATGCTACATTATCTCTAAAACGAATAAGTAATTTCATTGATTTAAAAAAGCATCAACCAAACTCTCCTATTCTTTCTTGTTTTATCACTAATGATATTTTGCAAAACGAACCTATTGTTAGGTTTACAGAATTGCCAACTAAAACCTTGGCAGACGATAATTCTATAGTGTATGAAATACCAATTTATTCAAAAGATGAAATGGTTTATATAACAGGCGACACTTTTCAATTAGAGGGTTATATTCCTAATAAATATAAATTCGATACATCGCCGACGGTCTATATTAGTGACTTTCTAATATCAAAACATGAAGTTTCTTTTAAAGACTATGATGTATTCTGTATGGAGAATAATAAAACCAAACCTTATGGAGGAAAATGGGGAAACCCCAATATGCCAGCTATCAACATTTCCTGGTATGATGCCATTGAATATTGTAATTGGAAGAGTAAAAAGGAAGGGTTGATGCCAGTTTACAAAATTAAAAAAAATCATCAAGATTTGCTTAATTTGAATAGCGAGGAAGAGGATTATAAAAAATGGACAATAATTCCTGATTGGACTTCAAATGGATATAGATTGCCAACTTCTGCCGAATGGGAATTTGTTGCTACTGAAAGGGGAAAGAATTATACTGATCCAGAAAACATTGCTGAAAGAAAAGATAATATTTCACCCATTGGTAGTTTTGCACCGAACTCTTTAGGGGTTTATGATTTAGAAGCTAATGTTCATGAGTGGTGTTGGGATTGGGCTTTTTTGGAAAGGTATTATTCTTCTTCAAGCCAAAAAATTCTTTTTAATCCTAAAGGACCAGCTTATGGAAAAGCTAGAGTTTTTAGAGGAGGAGATCCTGTTAATCCTAGACTTCATGTAAATGATAATTATTCAAATGAAAATGGATTAAGGCCTGATGAAGTAGATTATTTTGAATATCTCTATTTTTCACCTATGCCTTGTGGGTTTAGGGTTTGCAGGTCTATTCCAGTTAAAAAATAAAAAATTTATTGATTTTGGCATAATAATGAAAGCTATAGTTCTTTCACTTTTAGTATATATTATATCATCAAAACATCATGTTTTACTAAGAAAAGAGGCTATTGATTTTATTAAAAAATCTGTTGAAATAGATGAACTAATTACGACGTTTTCTAAAGAAAAAAAGAGAATTAAACAAAAAAGAAAATATGTTACTCTCGAAAAATTGAATATTAAATTTCAACTGTTGCCAATCCCTAATAAAGGAAATCAAGTTGATTATTCCCGTTCAAACCGCTCCTTAACAATCCTCCGCAAACTCAAAAAATCCAAGTGCGCCTCTGAAAAAAGCGAAAGCTGTGGCGTTTTAGACAAATCCTTCACCAAATCAGGAAAAAGACCACCTTCTGTATCTAGCCCATGTCGATTACGAATAGCCGTTCTAATTTTTTCAATAGTGTCGGTAATTTTACCTGCTTCTAAATCTTTTTCATAAAAACGAAAAGTTTTCCAGCCTTTCAGATTGGTGTGATTGGTTCGGTCATTATCTGCAATGACGTGTTTTTTTTCTAAATGCTGTTTGCCATCTACTTCAATGCAGAAATAACCATCTCTGCAAAAAATGGCAAAGTCTAGGTAATAATTTCGCTCACGATTAATTTTAACTGGCCATTCTCTTTCTGGATAAATTTTGTTGGCCAAAAGTGCATTCCACATCTGTTCTTCTAGACGACTGCGATTAAACAAAAAATTAAACTCAGGTACAGTTGCTAATCGTTCAAAGTTGGTTGGAAACAAAATCATTTCTCGGCGAGATAGTTTTTTTCTGGCGGCTCGAAAATGAAAAATGGGTTCATTTAGTCTTTGTGGTTCGTCTAAATCGAATTTGTAGTATTTCCAATTACTTTTTTGATTTTTAGGTTCATCAGGAACGCATTGGTGACGAGGGGCAATAGAAATTTTATTGACTTTGGCATAATGTCGAATCGAATATTTCTTTTTGCCAAAAATCGAAGGTAAATAAAAAGCTATATTTTGGACAGAACGATTGGCTAGTATTTTAGGTGGATGTTTTATCCAACTTCGAATGCGATAAATACCATATTGCTGGACGATTTTCCAGTCGTTGGGATGTTTGAGATAAACGATTAAGGTGTCGTTTTGGTAGCGTGTTTTCATAATAGCTTTGAGTTACTTGAAACCAATCTTTTTTCTAACTGCTTGTTTTTCTTCTGCTTCTGATATGAGTTTCACTTAAAAATAGTTTAGCTAGTAATTTAACTTTAAATAATCTTAAATATGTTTCATTAAATTTGATGATTGGAGGTCGCAAACTGCGACCTCCAATCAAAGCCATCTTGAAATTCTAATCACCCACCCCAACTATCCCTATCCAAACTCCGATACTGAATCGCCTCTGCCAAATGCCCAATCGCAATATTTTTCTTCCCATCCAAATCTGCCGCTGTCCGAGCCACTTTCAAAATACGGTCATAAGCACGTGCAGACAACTGCAATTTTTTCATCGCCGTTTTCAATAGAACAATTCCAGCTTGTTCTAATTTACAAACCTCTCTAGCCATTCGACTAGGCATTTGCGCATTACTATGAACATATTTCAAATTTTTAAAGCGGTCTTCTTGAATTTTTCGAGCGATGATGACTCGTTCTGCAATATCTTTACTGGTTTCGGATTCTCGTTCATAATTGGCAAGCATCTCTAAAGGAACTGGTGTTACTTCTACGTGTAAATCAATACGGTCTAAGAGTGGACCAGAAATTTTATTGAGGTAGCGCTTAACGACACCTGAGCCGCAAACACAATCTTTGGATGGGTGATTAAAATAGCCACAAGGACAAGGATTCATGGAAGCAATCAACATAAAACTAGCGGGGTAATCGACGGAGATTTTAGCTCTTGAGATGGTGACTTTTCGTTGTTCCATTGGTTGACGTAAAACCTCTAAAACAGAGCGTTGAAATTCGGGTAATTCGTCCAAAAATAAAACACCATTATGTGCCAAAGAAATTTCTCCCGGATGTGGATTAGAACCACCGCCTACTAAGGCAACGTTGCTAATCGTATGATGTGGCGCACGGAAAGGACGAATAGGCACTAAGGCAGAATCAGACGGAAGGATGCCTGCAACAGAATGAATTTTTGTAGTTTCTAAGGCTTCGTGCAAACTAAATGGTGGCAAAATGGTTGGCAATCGTCTTGCCAACATGGTTTTACCTGCACCAGGAGGGCCAATCAGAATGACATTATGCCCGCCTGCGGCGGCTAATTCTAAGGCTCGTTTGATATTCTCTTGCCCTTTGACATCTGAAAAATCGACATTATATTCATTTTTAGTATTGGCAAATTCATCTCTAGTATCTAAGATGGTTGGTTTTAATGCTAGTTCTCCGTCAAAAAAAGCGACGGCTTCTTTAATATTATCAATTCCGTATACATCCAAATTACTGACAATGGCCGCTTCTCTAGCATTTTGTTTGGGAACAATTAAGCCTTTAAATTTTTCAGACCTAGCTTGAATGGCAATAGGCAAAGCCCCTTTGATGGGACGTAAGCCACCGTCTAAGGATAATTCACCAATCATCATATATTCTCCTAAATTATCAGATTTCATTTGTTCAGAAGCTCCCAATATGCCCATCGCAATGGGTAAATCATAGGCACTCCCTTCTTTGCGAATATCGGCAGGCGCCATATTGACGACCAATTTTAATCGAGGAACTTTTTTGCCAATATTACTAAGGGCGGCTTCAAAGCGTTGGAAGCCTTCTTTTACGGCACTATCTGGTAAGCCTACTAAATGATAAAAGGGTTGTCCTTGAGGGACTTCTCCTCCCGCATTTACTTCTACGGTAATGGTTTGGGCGTCCACTCCGTGGACGGCGGCAGCATAAGTTTTGACTAGCATGTTTTGTGTAGTTTTCTTTAGAGCTTGTTGGGCGTTTGTTTTTGGAGATAAAAAGATGTTTTTTTAGCCCAAAGGATAAATTCTCAACAAGCTCTTAGTTTTTTTAAACTAGGTACGTTGTAATAACGTGCTTAAATATACAGTCTATTTTTTCTTTTTTATAGAAACGAATTCTTTTTGTTAAAAATAGTGGCTAAATATTAATTAAGAACACGAAAAAAGCCTTCTCCAAATACTATTGAAGAAGGCTTTTTTACGCTTAATTAATATTTATCATCAATCAGTCACCACCCATAACAGCAGATAATAACCAAAGGATTTCAGTGTATAACCAAATCATAGTAAACAATAATCCAGCTGCTACTGCATATTCCATATATTTTGGTGAGCCAAATTTTTCTCCTCTATCAAAATTATCAAAATCAACTAATAATTTTAAGGAAGCAATCACGACAATTACTAAGCTAATCCCTATTCCTATCATTGATTGTTCATGCAAGAATGGCATATTAATCGAAAACAAGCTTAATACAAAGCTAACGATATACAAAAGCATAATTGCTCCAGTTGCCATCATGATAACACTTCTAAATTTCTCTGTTACTTTGATTAAACCTGACTTGTACAAGGTTAGCATAGTAAAGAAAATAGCAAAAGTTATGGTTACGGCGTGAATGATAATACCATCATAAGCATAAGCATACAGCGCAGACATTGCTCCAATGGCTAATCCGTATAAACCAGCAAAAAGAGGTGCCCAAATATTGGATCTCTTCAAATCCCTACTCATGATAATACTAACGATAAAACCACCTATCATTCCTCCCATCATAAATAATTGGCTAGGTGCAGAGTAGCCTACAAAGAAAGTCAATAATAAAACACCGAAAAGAACAAAGGACTTATTAATACCACCTTGTACCGTCATTACTTCTTGACGGTTGTTTGTGGTATTTCCTCTAAGGACTTCTTCCTTAATCATCGGATTATTAGACTTATTTAATCTGTCAAAATTCATATTGATTAAATTTTTGAGTTTAAGTAAATGCTACTTTAAGACGAGCGAAAGTAATTATGTCACTATTTCAAACTAGCTTAAATTAGCTTTTGATATTAAATATAGTTGTAAATTAGTTAAACGAGGCTAAATATACATTTATTTCTATTCTTTGTAAACCGCCGACATCAATTTCAATTCATTGTCAGTAGCTTTGTTTTATAAATTATATCTATTTTTTATAAAAGTTACTCTATAATACCATAAATATAGAATCTATTCGTTTATAAAGCGGCATGGTTGTAGTATATATTAAAATAAAATAAATTCTTTGCGCGTATTACTTTTTATCATCACTTCTTTTTTCGCTACTTTTTTGCAGGGGCAAATTCTGCCTGCAAGACCAGCTACTGCATTGAATAAAGTTACGCTGTATCCAGATTCTACTTTTTTTGCACATTCTAGTACTTTTTACGAAGAAGGGACACTTTTTGAGGTCATTAGGGAAACTCGGTTTGAATATGAAGACGAAGCACAGAATCAAAAATTTAAGTGGTATGAGGTAAAAACACCTGATAATAAAACGGGTTGGATTTATGGAGATGGGCTGGCAGTTATTATTCCTGAGTCAGAAATAACGGCTTCTTTGAAGCAGTATCATCTAAGAGCTATTAATATTTCGGAAGATTTAGGGGAAACAACTGTTTGGGTGGCATCTATAGAGGGGAAAGACAATTTTCATGAAGAAGATTATCTAAATCCTTTGTATAAAGAACTATATCTGGTTTTGACTAGTAAGTTAGGAAAATCTTATCATATTCAATTTGCTGGAGAAAGTGCAATAGGAAGTAGTGAATTGCGAGCTTTTCATCTGGAAGATTTGACAGAAGATAAAGTACCCGAATTACTTTTCTTAAAAAGTAATTTTGATAATGGTAGTCGATTAGAAAATAGAGTAATAGAAATTTATTCTTTTCAAGCAGGGTCCATTACTAAAGTTTTTGAAGAACGGATGAGTTTAGTTTATGAAGAGCGAACGCCCTCCCCTGCTTTATTCAAATTTGTAGAGGTCAATCAAAAGACCATTCGGATAGCCTACGTGGATTATGTAGCTTGTATGGATTATAGTTTAGCCTTGAAGCCAAATGCCATAGATGAAAAAAAGGAAAGATGTTTAGAATATGTTACTTATTCTTATGTTTGGGAAACAGCCAAAAAAAGGTATGTTCCTTTTTATGAAGAAAGTCGAACTTATATTGAAGGACAACTCAAACTAGAAAAAGGATATTTGCGTTCTGAACCTTCTTATCTAAGTGGCGTAGTTGAAAAATTAGCCCCTCATGCAACTTTAAAAGTCATACAGCATTTTGAAAAGACGATCACTCAAAGAGGGGCGAAAAAAATCGTTCCTTATTTTTATGTACAATCTCCATCTGGACAATATGGATATATTCACGCCAAGGATGTGCAATTACAAGTTGGCGAACATGGGTCTATTTTGAACAAATTTTATACAACGCCTCCTTTAGATAAAGAAAATTGGAGGCTAGATACAAGTTTCTTGAGTATCAAAATAATGGACGTACCAATCATGCTAACCAAGCAAGAATAGGACAATTGGCAAAATTCTTCCCCTAATTTTTGACTTTCCTTAAAGTAAAATCATTAACTTTAATATTTCAATAACTTTCTATAATATTTTCCATTGTATTTTTGTTCAGAGTAAAATGTGAGATTATAGGATGCTTTCTAGGTCGTTAATAATCTTACAATTCTTATATTTTTAATAATGAGCAAATAATAAATGCATTAGTTATTATTTACTTGTTACTTAGCCAAGAAAATTGATACCATGTTGTCTATTTATCAATATTGCGTTTGTTTTGCTTTATTTCTTTTCCCTGCTTCAACAAATAACACGCTTGAAACAACCCTACTTGACCATGAATTTCATATCAGTAAATGTTTGATTGAGTTTAATGAAAAAGAAAAAGCCTTGCAGTTTACCCTACATCTTTTCATTGATGATTTGGAAGAAGCACTACGACAACAAGGGGCAGACAAATTATATATTTGCACAGAAAAAGAAGTGGACGAAGCAGAAGCATATATTTATAAATACTTACAACAAAAACTAGCAATTAGCTTAGAAGGCGAACAAGTAGATTATACTTTTATTGGTAAAGAAATGTCGGAAGATATGGTGGCGGTGTGGTGCTATTTGGAAATAGAAAATGTAGAAAACATTCGCGAACTTCATGTAAAAAACAGTATTTTATTAGAAGCATTTGATGACCAAAAAAATATTATTAGCATCACTGGTCCCAATAAGAAAAAAGGCTACTTACTCTTTAATAATGCAAAAAATGAAGAGACAATAGAATTTTAAGTTAGCGATTTTCTATTGGAACGTTAAATTAAGAAGTGGATAATTATCTGTGGGATTAATTTCAGCACAGATAATTAAAGGGACACGGATATTACATCATGTGAAGCATGATTTCTGGTTATTACCTAAAAAAAGATTATGAAAAATATAGCATTCCTATTTTTTTTGATAAGTATAGTTGCCTGTCAATTTGATGCACCAGATAAGACACATACACCCAAAGTAGTAGACGCTAGCAAAGAAATTTTCAACTGGACTTGTATTCCCAATAAAAAGATTGGCCTAATTGAAAAAGGCTTTACAGAAGGAGACATTATCAAAGCTTATGGTGTAGAGAATGTAAGCCGAAAAGAAGTTGGATTAGGAGAAGGAGCAATAACAAATGCAACGGTTATTTTTCCAAATACAGAAAATGAACTAGCTATTATTTGGGGGGTAGCGCAACCTTATAAAGTCATCGAACAAATCTTAATTGACCACCCAGATGCTTCTTGGGCAACTAATCAAGGTGTTGGTATTGGGACAACTTTAGAAGAGTTGGTAAAAATAAATGGCAAAGATTTTCAATTTGCTGGTTTTGAATGGGATTATAGTGGCTATGCCAATGCTTGGGAAGGTGGTGCAATTCCTCAAAGTGTAGTGGTCTATTTAGAGCCTTCCAATCCAGCAGCAGTTTATCCAGATTTATTAGGTGATGGCTTATTTTCTTCTAATCATCCAAGGGCAAAAATGGCAGGATTAAAAGTTCGTAGTTTAACTTTTAAGTTTTAATCGGTAGCACAGGATTTATTTAGTTCTGTTTGGGATTGTGTGAAATAGATAATTAGATTAAAGATTGATAAGTTGATTTTAATAAATAGTATAAAATATTTAATCCGTTGTGTGCTTTTTTCTATATACAACGGATAATTTAAGGACAACGGATTTTTATCACTTTTTTACTTGACACTCTAAAAGCCTCAATTTGCAAAAAATAATCTTTGTAATTTTTTAAGCCCTTTGTGCCAATTGTTGGATTGCGTAATACAAAACAATAAAACAATTTGGGCTAAAATATTTATTTACGAATTAAAATTTAATACACCCCCTTCCTCGCTATTCTCTATTTTTAAAAATATACAGTAATCAATTTTTTGAATATACCCACCTTTAAATTAAGCTTTATTAACCTCCTTTTTTCTCTTTAAATACACTCTACCTTTGCGATACATTTCAAAAATAGGGTCATTCTTTTCTTGCCAATAACCTTCTATTTTATCTCCCCAAACACTTCTAGTATAAATAATTTGATATTTCCGAATATGTTTTTCCTTGTCTGGTTGTTGAGCGGGATATAAGACTTGGTGATTAAATAAACGCATGGAATGGTCATAAAAATATTCCCCTGATAAATCCATTGCGACGGGTTGGTCTTCATGGAAAATATAAGCCGTTCCTTTTACTTTTTTTCCCTCTCGTTTTAAAACTAACTGAAATTTGTGTTCCGTTGGTGGACCAGGTCTTTCTAATGTAATTGTCCCTTCCCAAGTACCATCTACTCGTTGAGCATTTCCTATAAAAATTGAAAAACAAAGCAGAATAGTAAAAAAATATTTCATTATTATAATTATGTTGGGTTGGGAATACTCAAATTTAGGGTATTAAAATAGGTTGTTCAATTATTTCAGATGCTTTTTAATGTTAAAGTGGTGGTTACTAAATAAAAAGCGGCTACCTATTTTGAAAATAAGTAACCGCTTGTATTATTTTAATTCACCAAGCAGCACTTGGCATTATCCTTATTTAACAACAAAACCATTCCCCATTCCATCACCAGGGCTAACAAAATCTAGTACTCCATCCGAATTTTCAGCCATCAAAATCATGCCTTGTGATTCGATGCCTTTTAATTTTCGAGGTGCTAAATTAGCTAATAATAAGACCTGTTTTCCAATGGTATCCTCTGGTTTGAAAAATTCAGCTATACCAGAGACAACCGTCCTTTCTTCAAATCCTAAATCAACCGTTAGTTTTAATAATTTTTTAGTCTTTTTTACTTTTTCTGCTGCTAGTATCGTTCCTGTACGCATATCCAATTTAGTGAAATCATCAAAAGCGATGGTGTCTTTTACTGGTTCGTAGCTTACGCCTTTATTCGCTTTTTCTGCTGCTGCTAATTTGGCAACTTGCGCCTCAATCACTTCATCAGGTATTTTGGTAAATAAATGATTTGGCTTATTGATTTGATGACCATCTGCTAAAATCACTTCCCCTTCTGCTAATTTATTGAGTAAGTCCATATATTCTCCTTCATCTTTCAAGCGAGGTAGGTTCAAAAGGTCTCGAATTTTATCAGAAGTAAAGGGTAAAAATGGGCGACAAGCTACACTTAAAGCCGTGACTACCTGCAAAGCAGTGTTCATCACTACTTTTACTGTATCTTCATCTGTTTTCACCAATTTCCAAGGTTCATTAAATTGGAGTAATTGATTGCCAGTAGAAGATATTTCCATCAATACTTTCAAAGCTGCTCTAAATTCAAACGCTCGAATATGCGTCCCAATTTCCTGCAATCGGTCGTGTAAATCGACCAATTCAGATTCTTGATAAGACATTTCTATTTGATTCGATGAATCAACTATCTGTAAATCAGGATTAATCGTAGGGACAATTCCGTCATAATATTTATTGGTTAAGACAATGACTCGATTGATGAAGTTGGCGAGATTATTAACCAATTCATTATTATTCGTTTCTTGATAGCCTTTCCAAGTAAATTCACTATCCCGCTGTTCGGGCATCGTTTTAATCATATTATAACGCAACTCATCTTCTTTTCCTGGGAATTCTTCTACATACTCATGTACCCATACTGCCCAATTTTTAGAAGTGGATAATTTTCGACCTTCTAAATTTAAAAACTGATTAGCAGGTACATTTACTGGTAAAATATAATCACCATGCGCTTTTAAAATAGCTGGAAAAATCAGACAATGGAAAACAATATTGTCTTTTCCAATAAAATGTATGAGTGCGGTATTCTTATCTTTCCAATAAGGTTCCCAATCTTTTCCATTGTCCAAAGCCCATTGTTTGGTAGCAGAAATATAGCCAATTGGCGCATCCATCCAAACATATAATTTTTTACCCTCCGCACCTTCAATTTCTTGTGGCACATCTACGCCCCAATCCAAATCACGTGTCATTGCTCTAGGCTGTAAGCCACCGTCTAGCCAAGATTTACATTGGCCTAAAACGTGGTTTTTCCACTGGTCAGGATAGTGTAATAATTCTTCTTCTAATTTGCCCGTTTCTACCCATTCTTTCAACCAATCCTCGTATTTATCCAAAGGTAAATACCAATGAGTAGTAGATTTTAAAACAGGTTTTTCGCCGCTCAAAGTAGAGCGAGGTTCAATTAACTCTGTTGGGCTTAAGGTTGAACCACAATTTTCGCATTGGTCTCCATAAGCTTCGGTGTGGTTACATTTTGGACAAGTACCAATAATATATCTATCTGCTAAAAATTGATTAGCTGCTTCATCAAAGTATTGTTCTTTCGTCTGTTCGATAAATTCCCCTTTTTGATTCAGGGTTCTAAAGAAATCTTGAGAAGTTTCATGATGAATCGGTGCAGAAGTTCGATGATAGATATCAAAAGAAATTCCAATTTTCTCAAAGGTTGATTTAATTAAAGCATCATATTTATCGACTATAGCTTGTGGAGTCGTCCCATCTTTTTTCGCTCGAATAGTGATAGCCGCTCCATGTTCGTCTGACCCACAAACATAAACCACATCTTTTCCATTCAATCTTAAAAATCGAACATATATATCGGCGGACAAATACGCACCTGCCAAATGACCAATGTGTAAAGGGCCATTTGCGTAAGGCAAAGCAGAAGTCACTAAATAACGTTTTGGTTCTTCCATGATTTTATAGTGTTTGACGACTAAACTATTTTAGTGTAGTAGGCAGTAAACAGTTGACAGTAGGCAGTATGTCTTAGATAGTCCGTTGAATAAAATAAATGAACGGTCAATTGTTTAAGGCATGAACTACTAAATAGTTATTGATAGTTAGTCCCTAATTTGAAGTTTGCAAAAATATATTAAAAAAAAATAAGAAACGATTAAAAAATAAGTTACCGATTTTCAAATGCTTACTTTTTCCTAATGGATTAAAAATCTATTTGAAAAAGAATCAAGTGAAAATCTAGAAAGGTAATTTATTTTTTAATCAAGACTAATGGGAGCATATTAACAGCTTTAGATAACTGTTTATTTTAGGCAGGTGTGCATTAGGCATGGACAGCTTAGCCCAATTATTGGTTTTGGCGTACTATCCGATATGTTTTTGAAGTTGTTGATGATTATTTTTTTGATTATTTAACAATTACTAAAACAAGAACTAAATTGCTTGATAAAAAGTTCCTTTAACGCTTAATGAATGGAGATAGGCATTAGCAAATTTGACCACCTATCAGTAACTTACAAATTAATGAAGGAAATATTATTAATAGCATTTTCAGTTGACTTTATATTATCAATCACGATAATAGTCAATAATAATCACTGGCGAACTAAGTA
>CAYMSC010000143.1:0-12479 GCA_964392805.1 uncultured Saprospiraceae bacterium | reverse complement strand
AAAATTAAATTTGCTCACTTTCGCTCAATCATGAAAATTTAAACATGCTCTTAATCATTTGACAGCTTTTTAAAAATTATTGATTCTTTTTTGCTGTTTCTTAAATGATTCTATCTCAAAATGCAAACGAAAAGTTAATTGATTTAACAGATAACAAAGCAATTAGTATTATACCCGTTTTACTTGTAAATTCGTACTATTATGAGCAGAACTGTTATTGCATTTATCGTTCTTTCTTTGCTCGGCTTGATAATCATTCAAGTTGGAATGCTACGTATTGGATTGATAAAAGAGAGTGAAAGTTATAATTCAGAGGTAAGTGCAGTCATGTTGGATGTAAGCACCAAATTATTTGAAGACACAAAATTAAGCGAGCAAATTGCTACTTTGAGCAAAGAAACAGATATAGATAAACGAACTATTTTTAATACGGATTCGCTGCCTTTTTCTACTAGAAAAAAAATTGATTTACTGTTTAAAAAACAATTAGAAGCACGAGAGATTTCTGTGGGATTTGCCTTTGCTTTAACGGATAGCGATAAAAATATAATTCTAACGAGTAAGAATTTTGAGGCGGACCAATTTATTTATAATCGTTATGCGCGTCGGCTTGGCTTGGTCAATGAATTATGCCAATGTGATGTCACCCTACATTTTTACCAGAAAACCTTAGTGACTTATTACTTTAGTAGATTAGCCTATTTGCTAATTCCTAGCTTACTTTTTTTATTAATTATTGTGGGTGGTTTTAGTTTCCTAATTTATACTATCAATAAACAAAAGCGTTTATTGACCATTAAAAATGACTTCATTAATAATTTGACGCATGAATTAAAAACACCAGTTTTTTCAATTTCTTTAATTGCTAAAGTTTTTAAAGAAAGTTTAAAGCAAAATAAGACCCAAAAGTTAGAAGAATATTTGGGCTTATTAGAAAAAGAAAACACCAAGTTGAAAGGACATATTGATAAGGTTTTAGAATTAGCTTCCTTAGAAAACGGCAAATATAATTTGCAAAAAGAACCTTGTGATTTTCACGATATTATCAATGATGCTATTGCAGGTTTTGCCCTAAAAATAGAAACGCAGCAGGGAATCTTACATAAAACATTTCAGGCAGTAAGCACCCAATTAACTTTAGACAAAACGCATTTTAAAAACGTCATCCAAAATTTATTAGATAATGCGATTAAATATAGTAAGGGGCAACCTGAGATTAGTATTGTGACTAAGAGTGATGACCATACATTATCTATCGCTGTGCGTGATAATGGAATGGGTATCGCACCTGAACACCAGAAATATTTATTTGACAAATTTTATAGAGTAACAACTGGAAATATTCACCATGTAAAAGGATTTGGCTTAGGATTAAGTTACGTTAAATACATCGTAGAAGCACATGGCGGGTCTATTTCTGTCAATAGTAAAAAAGATGAAGGAGCAACATTTTTAATGGAGTTTCCTTTGGGAGGTTGATGAGGTCGATAAGGTGATGAGGTTTATAGGGCTAATGAGGTTCATAAGGCTGATAAGGCTTGCACCTCATAAACCCTATAAACCTCATCACCTCATAAACCTCATGGCCTTATAAACCCTATAAACCTCATCACCTCATAAACCTCATAAAAATGATACCAAAATTATTATTAGTAGAAGACGATAGCACATTAGGATACATTCTAAAAGAATATTTAGAAATGAAAAACTTTGCTGTAACCTGGGCAAAGAATGGGCTGGAGGGCTTAGAAAAATTCAGAGAGCAGCAAGTAGATTTATGTATTGTGGATGTGATGATGCCTGAGATGGACGGTTTTACGATGGCAGAGCGAATACGTCAACAAGGAAGCGATGTCCCCCTATTATTTTTGACGGCGAAGTCTTTGAAAGTAGATGTGTTAAAAGGTTTTAGTTTAGGGGCGGATGATTATATTATCAAACCAGTTGAAGAAGAAGAATTAGTCGCTAGAATCAATGCGATTTTACGGAGAGCCGAGCATCCAAGCGAACAACAAGAAATTTTTGAGGTAGGAGATTATGCTTTTGATAGTAAAAATCAAAAATTAACTTTTGCGGGAACAGATAAATATTTGACGGAAAGGGAAGCGCAACTATTGCGTTTACTCTGTCTAAATAAAGGCAATTTATTATCTAGGCAGTATGTACTAAAAAATATATGGGGAAAGAGTGATTATTTTAATAGAAGAAGTATGGATGTATTTATTTCTAAATTGCGGAAGTATTTATCGAAAGATAACCGAATTCACATTACCAATGTCCACGGTAGTGGTTTTATTTTATCGGATTAAAAATGAACAACCTCTATTTCCTTTACCGTTTTTTCAAACCACCGAACGGGCGTTTGTATTTTATCACCCGTTTGCGTATCACATTTAAAGAATAAATAAAATAATTGACGCTCTTTGCCCACTTTGTCCAACAAATAATCCAAGCGTTCTAGCCCTTTTTCTGGGCGATTATATAAAGCAAAAAGTCTCCAAGCATAATAAGCTTCATCGTGCATTTCGATGATATTCAGCAATAGTTCATCCTTCACATATTTTTCTAAAAATTTTCTTGCATATACACCATGATGCTTACTCCAATCTCTAGGCGTTCCTTTGTCTTCAATATGTTTAAAAGAGTCGTGAACGAAAGTAATCAGTCGTAATTTGCTACGTACTTCAGGAGAGACATCTAACTTATCAACATTGGCAAGAACTTCGGGAATATGGTTAATGATTGCTCCCTCTGGATGACCATATCTTGGTGTACCCCAAAATAAGCCAGCTTGAAAATCAGCGTCTGCAATAATACGCCCCTCCAATTCCGTTTCGGGCTGCAGTTTTGCTTCAATCTCATTTTCAATAGATGCTTTATTCATGTTCCTATATTACAGAAGTCTTATTTTATCGGTAAAAGAATATGAGGGTAAAGTTAAATGGTTCTAGCCTACCTACCCAATTATTTTATCTTGTATTTAGTAATCCATAACAAAAATACGTAATAAGTAGTTTATAGTCGTTTGTAATTATTTAACAGATTCGAAAATAACGTTGAATTATTCCGTCTCTATCTATGTTAAATCATATTGAAAAAAGTACGCCAATAATGGAATTGATGGTTAATTTCCTGTTAAAGTAGCAAAAGGAAGAACGAAATAATTCGATGAATTGTTAATTTAGACGAGGACTTAAATATTTTTTGACTTCTCATTTATTTAATTATAAAAATTATAGCATTATGAAAAATATCTTGTCTTTAGTTTTTGCAGGCATTATTGGAGGCTTGATAACACTAGGAGGATTCCAATTGATGCAAGATAAGGGAACAGTTGAACTTCCAACTGCTAAAAAAGTAAGCACTACTGCACCTATTTCCATAGGAAATAAACTTGCACCATTAAATTTTACAGAAGCCGCCAATTTGGCTATGCCAACGGTTGTGCACATAAAAGCATCAAAGAGTAGAAACCAAGCTCAGTCTAGAAGAGGGGAAGAGGAGCAAAGAGGAGAGAGCATGCTTGATTTTTTCTTTGAATCTCCGTTTGGTGGGTCTCCATTTGGACGTGGAGAACAGAAAGGTACGGGTTCTGGTGTAATTATATCAGAAGATGGATACATCGTTACGAATAAGCACGTCGTAGATTTTGCGAATAATTTAGAGGTGACTTTGTTTGATGACCGAACTTTTAAAGCAACTAAAATTGGGATTGACCCCAGAACAGACTTAGCAGTAATAAAAATAGATTCAGAAAATTTACCAACTGTAGAATTTGCAAACTCAGATGCAGCACAAGTTGGTGAGTGGGTGCTAGCTGTAGGAAATCCTTTTGATTTAACCTCAACCGTAACAGCGGGAATTATTAGTGCAAAAGGAAGAAGTATTGGGGTGATAAAAGACCGACAAGCGATTGAAAATTTTATTCAAACGGATGCAGTTGTTAACCCTGGGAATAGTGGAGGTGCGTTGGTCGATTTAGATGGCAGATTGGTAGGAATTAATACCGCTATTGCTACGCCTACGGGTACTTTTGCAGGGTATTCTTTTGCGATTCCATCAAATATGGTAATGGATATTACGGAGCATATTATTGAACATGGTGGACCAAGAGTAGCCTTAGGTGTTAAGGTATCAGATGTAGACAAGGATTTTGCTGAAGAAAAAAGCCTTTCTGTAAATTCAGGTGTTTATATCGAAGAACTAGTAGATGGTGGAGCAGCTCAATATGCAGGCGTTTTACCAAACGATGTTATCACTAGGGTAGACGGAGCACATATAGCTGATGCACTGGTTTTAATTGACATCATTAGTAAAGCAAAAGTAGGAGAGGTTTTAGAATTAACTGTTAATAGGGATGGAAGGACAAAGAATATTCAAGTAACCTTGAAAGCGGGTTAAAAAACCCGTACCTTTGTTTTGTTAGAAATTTGACTTTTTTTTAACATTTCTCTAAAAACAAAATAGACATTTATAGAGTTATTATATAAATAACTATTGAAAACATAAAGAAACTTGTTTAAAGTTGGTTTTTCGTTTTGTTTTGATGCGCCTATCTCTTTTTAGAGATAGGCTTTTTTTTGTCCAATATTCAAATATAGAGTATATTATCTTTTATAGGTTAAAATAATATTGAAATCGAAAACAAAAAATGCCTACCTTTCTCAGATGAAAACTACTTGGTTCAGCGATTTAATCAATTTATTCTTTCCAAATTTATGTATGGCTTGCGAAGAAAAAGAATTGCAAGGCAAAGAAATCTTATGTATTTCGTGTAAAAGAAAATTGCCCAAAACGACGATGCACAAGATGAAAGAAAATCGTTTTACCGACCGATTTGCAGGAAGAGTTTTTGTGCAAGCAGGAGCAGCATTATATCATTTCAAGGAAGGTAATTCTGTGCAGCGATTGATACATAAATTGAAGTATGAACGCAAACCAAAAATAGGCATCAATCTAGGAAAAAGGTATGGACAAGAATTAGCACTTTCCAGTTTTTTTGAAGATATAGATATAATTGTTCCAGTACCCTTACATCCAATTAAAGAACGAAAAAGAGGATATAATCAGAGTGAACAATTTGCAATGGGCTTGTCTGAATCGATGAATAAACCTTGGCTCAGAAAAGGATTGATTAGAATAAAACATGGTCAGAGTCAAACGAAAAAAGGGCAACTAGAAAGATTTGATAATGTGTTGACCGCTTTTGCGGTAGGTCAAGCTGCTAAATTAAGAGGTAAGCATATTTTGATTGTCGATGATGTATTGACTACGGGTGCAACATTGGAAGCTTGCGCAACTAAAATATTGGAAATTCCTGATACGAAAGTTAGTATGGTAACGATTGCCATTGCAGGGACCTAAACAACTCCTCTACTCTCTGCTACAACTTTTTCCTCAAAATAATTCGATATTCCGCAATAGTCGCTTTCGGTTGAATTTCAATAATATCAAAACCCCGACTTAAAGCAAATAGTAACATTGGTTTCAAGCGATTTCTAGTTTTAAAAGTAACGTGAGGATAGCCTTTTTCTTTGGCCCATGCTTCTTGTTGTTCGGCTAATTGTCTAGCTATGCCTAATCGCCTATAAGCTGGTAAAATAGCTCCCATCCATGAATAAAAATACCCATCCCTTTCGTATCCAACTTTAAAACCCGCAGGAACGCCGTCCACATAAGCGACGAGTGTTATAGAAGGCACATTTTTGAGCCGTTCTTGATAAGTGACTAATTCATGTGGGTTATGAAATTCAGGAATTTTTTTAGAAATAGCAACGACTGTTTCTAAGCTATCTTCTTGTATTTTGATAATTGGTAGCATGTAGTGTATCTCTAAGTCAAAGAACTAGGCTAAGTCCCCTAAATAGAACTGTTTTATTAGCTTATTTCTTTGATAAAATGTAAAGTTATTTTTCTTGCGTCCCATTAGCAATAAAAAGTTTAGATAAACCTGTGTATTTTTGTACTTTTTAAGCTATAGGAGCATCTATCCTCCTAAGCATTATTGACAACAAACGAATGAGCAGAAGAAATAAATTACAAAAGTTTGCGGAAATATTAACCTTTCCAAATGTATATGAAAATTTCGATAACTATCCACCTAAATTGACAGGAAAGGGTGGTGTAGAGATAGATTTAAAAGGTAAATGGAGAGCACAACATTTTAAAAATGATAATCCTATTACCTTGGAACTAGCTTGTGGTAGAGGTGAATATACAGTTGCTTTAGCGGAGAAATATCCCAATAGAAATTTTATTGGTGTGGATATTAAAGGCGCAAGAATTTGGAAAGGCGCACGTATTGCCTTAGAAAAAGAATTATCCAATGCGGCTTTTCTTAGAACCCGTATAGAATTAATTGCCGCTTTTTTTGAGGCTGAAGAAATTGATGAAATTTGGATTACTTTTCCAGACCCGTTTTTGAAAAAAGGAAAAAGTAATCGACGCTTGACGGCTCCCAAATTTTTAGACCATTATAGGAAACTTTTAAAGCTGGATGGCTTGATGCACTTAAAGACGGATGAAGGCGTACTTTCAGAATTTACCTTAGAAGTATTAGAAGCAGATGAAAAATCAAAAATTCTGTATCAAGACACGGATATATATTCGAAGCCATTGCCAATGGAGGAATTAGAAGTAAAGACCTATTATGAAAATATGCACTTGAAAAAAGGAAAAACAATAAAGTATATCCGTTTTACGATTAATTAGTAGTTAGTTAGATTTTCCAGAACTTGGAGTTCTGGAAGCTCTAATTTTTTCGGTATAAAGTCCAATATTGATGAAAATTCTTCATTTTTCTTCTGCGAAAACATGGCGAGGAGGCGAACAACAAATTGCTTATCTCTATGAAGAATTGACTAAAAAACCAGTAGCACAATGGATTTTTTGTGTTCAAAATAGTGCTTTAGCAAACTACTGTATCAAAAAAAATATCCCTCATTTTACTTACCAAAAAAGATTTGCTATTAATCCTTTAGTAGCTTTACAATTAAAAAAAATAAATAAAAAATTAGCTATCGACTTAGTACATCTTCATGATGCGCATAGTCATACATTCGGATTTATCAGCACTTTTTTTGGTAATCAAACCCCTTTTATATTAAGCCGAAGAGTTGATTTTCCCGTTAAGGATAGTTGGCTGTCCCATAAAAAATATAATCATTCTTCTATCAAAAAAATACTATCTGTTTCTAATAATGTTCAAGAAATATTAGCCCCTGCTATTTTAGATAAACAAAAACTGCAAATCATACATAGTGGAATTGATACAGAACGATTTCATCACACCAACCAAGGAATTTTAAGAAAGACCTATACCATTCCTAAAGCCATAAAAATCATTGGGAATGTGGCAGCCATTGCAGCCCATAAAGATTATTTTACCTTCGTAGATACCGCTGAAATTTTATTAAAATCTAACATCGCATTAAAGTTTTTAATTATTGGAAGCGATGGAGGCGAAGAAGCCTTAATTAAAGCATATATTGACAAAAAGCAACTCAACGATTATTTTATTTTTACAGGTTTTAGAAACGACATTCCTGAAATTCTGCCAGAACTAGACGTGTTTTTATTTAGCAGTAAAGAAGAAGGATTAGGAACTTCGGTGATTGATGCCTTGGCTGGTGGAGTACCTGTTGTCGCCACGAAAGCAGGCGGTGTACCTGAAATAATACAAGACGGAATCAATGGCTTTTTAGCACCTATTAGAGATGCAGCTAAATTAGCTGATAGAGTAAATTACGTCCTATCCAATGCTGAAATTAGGCAAGCAATTATCAAAAAAGGTAAAGTAACAGCAGAACAGTTTTCTAAAAGTCAGATGGCAGAAAAGACTTATTCAGCGTACAAGAATGTATGGATGATTGAATAATTTGTTGATTTAAACTTTTTAGCAATAGTTCAAATTTAATGCGATAGATAAGTCTAAGTAACAGATAAAGAATAAAGTGAACATCCTATATTGATTTCCCACGGATTATTAAAGGGACACGGATATTAGATGTTCAAGTTTTTTTTTAATGTTACTAACCACTGGAAAAATTACTAAGAAATATCTTCTTTGAGTTCAATTTTACGCCCATCTAAATCCTTAATAACGCCAACATACCCCCATTCCATTTGAGTAGGTTCTTTTAATATATCAACATTATGTGCCTTCAATGTTACGATTAATTTATCTAAATAATCAACCGTAAAACCCAACCGCAAAGAGGAATCTGTTTTATGCTGCTTTTTCAACAAAGGGTAAATTTCAAAAACAAAAGTATCCATTTCCGCCGCATAATGAAAAGGACCATTCCCATGTTGATGATAGCAAAATTTCATACCTAATAATTCATAGAATTCAGCTAAGATTTTAGGTTGATTCGTGCGAATGACCAAAAGATTAATTTGTGGATTCCTCATTTATTTGTAATATTAGTTTTGAAAAAAAGGGAATTATTTATTTACCTTATATTTTTCATAATTGAAATAGCACAAAATGATAGCCAGATTAACTTACCTATGTTTTTTCCTTTTAATCCTTAGTATCAATAGTTTTGCCCAAATAGAAGGCAAAGCATTGGATGATTTAGCCCATAAATATGCTACGGAATCTTTTGACCGCCTCTATGAATTATTGTCTATTCCTAATGATGCACATTATCCAAAAGAAATAGAAAAAAATATCCAATGGTGTGAAAAAGAATTTCAACAAAGAGGATTTTCTATTAACCGCTTAGAGACGCCAACAGTTCCCTTATTATTAGCAGAACGAAAAAAAGCAGGAGCGACTAAAACGGTTTTAATTTATTTGCAAATTGATGGACAGCCTGTTGACAAAACAAAATGGGAACAAGAAAGTCCGTGGAAACCAGCCTTAAAAGAAAAAAATGAAAAAGACGAATGGCAAGAAATAGACTGGAGAAATATCCACACGAATTATCATCCAGAATTAAGAATATTTGCTCGGTCTACCTCCGATTCTAAAGGAGCAGCAAATGGTTTTTTAGCAGCATTAGACGCGACGGAAGGCATCGCCCAACCCAATTTTAATATCAAGGTCATCATGGATTTTGAGGAAGAGCTGGGTTCTCCAGAATTACCAAAAGCTGTGGAAAAGTATAGCAAAGAATTGGCTTCCGACATGTTGATTATTTTTGATGGCCCAAGACATATTTCCAATCAACCTACCTTGACTTTTGGAGCAAGAGGAATAGCAGAAGTTACCTTAACTGTTTTTGGACCAAGAGTACCACAACATAGTGGGCATTATGGAAATTATGCACCGAATCCAGCAGTTCGCTTGTCGCAATTAATAGCCTCCATGAAAGACGCAGATGGGCGAGTAACTATTTCGGGATTTTATGATGGAATTCATTTAGATGAAGCCACCAAAGAAATTTTGGCTAAAGTACCTGACGATGAAATGGTTATTCAAAAAAGTATTGGCATAGCTGCGCCTGATAAAGTTGGAGCTAACTACCAAGAAGCAATTCAATATCCATCCTTAAATGTTAGAGGGATGCGGTCAGGTTGGGTAGGCATTCGTTCTAGGACGATTGTACCTGCTACGGCAACCGCTGAAATAGATGTGCGTTTGGTGATGGAAAGCGACCCCGATAGATTATTAGGCTTAATCCGTAATCATATTAAAGCTCAAGGATATCATATCGTCGATAAAGAACCAACCGAAGAAGAACGAATGAAACATAATCGCATCGTTTTTATGCGCACAGAAACCTCTTATTTGGCTTATCGAACAGCTTTTGACTCAACGGTCGGTATTTGGTTGGATAAGGCATTAACGAGAGCTTTCGGGCAGACACCGATTAAAATTAGAAATAGTGGTGGGTCTATTCCTATCGCACCGTTTGTTACTTCTTTGGGTATTCCTGCCGTGACCGTTCCAGTTGTTAATAGAGATAATAATCAGCACAGTCCTAATGAAAATATTCGATTGGGAAATTATGTGGATGGGGTAAAAACTTATATAGCGGTTTTAACAGAGCAATTATAGTTAGATTTTTTTTGTATAAAACATCGAATGAATCTTATCTTTTTCCTACAACTTGTGGTGTCAATTCATCTAGGTATTGACTAGACTCGCCATAGACAACTTCTTGAAAACTGCGCCGTCTTTTGCTTTTTTCAGTTGCTTTCAAACCATCTCCTGCTTTATAATTAGCTGGAATTCGTGTCGCTTTTGGCGGAGCTTCAGCCACGAGTGTTTCAGCGTAAGTCCGAGTAGTAACTGGCTTATTTTGAGTGATAGTGAAGTCGATGTATTCAGGAATTCTTTCTGCTTTTGGTGCAGTAATCGTTTCTTCTTTCTGGAAAACTAATAATTCAAAATCTTTTTGGTCATATTTATATAATTCAAACTTTTCTATCGTATTAATTAAGGTATAAGCATAATCTTTAGCAGTCGCATATCCCGCTTTTTTTAAACCTTTTGCCCATCCTTTATAATCCGTTTTTTCTAATTCAAATAAAAAGCGGTAGCGTTGATTGACCATTAGAAATTCAGAATGGTCATAATAGGATGCTGCTGGATTTGTATAAGTTCTAAAGCAAGATTTGACTAATTTTCCATTTATATAATCATCGTCTTTGTGGTAATATTTACCTCCTTGCCAATTATTATTGCACTTGATGCCAAAGTGATTATTAGAATTTTGAGCTAAACCACTCTTTCCATATCTGGATTCAATAATACCTTGAGCCAAGGTAATACTGGCAGGAATACCCGTTCTTTCCATCTCTTGAACTGCTATGACATTATATTGGTCAATATAATTCAGAATGGGTAAATCCACATTGGTAAAGGAAAAAAGTAAAGTAATAGAAAATAGGGTTAAAATAATTCGAGGAGTGTTCATGATGATTGGTTTTAATATGAATTTTTAGGCTTACACAACGAAACCTACCATCATCGGGCTAAAGAGAAAGGATGAGATTGTGTAAAAAGTGCTTTTTTGTAAAAATCATCTTTACACAATCCCTATCCTCTTTGGTTCTCCATTTTTATTTTGGTCATGGCTTAATGACCGTTAAGTGTTAAATAGTCCGTGAAGGGAGGTAAACATTGCAGTATAACTGCTATTACATATTTACAAAAATGGATATACAAATTAGATGCCATTTTTTTGCAATATGTATTTGAAGAAATAAATATGAATAAAAACGCTAATATTTTGCGGTAATTACAGGTGCCATGGCTTGATTTTGTTTGCTCGACGGCAATTATTAAAATACTTTTTCTAGTTGAACTTACTAAACTCGAAAATTATGACGTTTAGTTATTTAGAGACGACGAAAAAATAAGTTCCGCATTTTTCAAATGGATTTTTTTGTAATGGGTTGAAAACCTATGATAAAAACATTCAATTGAAAAATCAAATGCGGAAGTTATTTTTTCGTTATTACTTAGACTAGCTTTGGAAATAATTTTTGCATACTCTAGAACTTCCAGCCAGTACGGGCTGGAAGCTCTTAACTAATAGGTATTATTTATTTACAGAGCTAGACAAGTTTTTATTGAAGGTTGCAACCTCTGGATAATTGCAATTGTCTTTAAAGTTGTAATACCATTTTAAAATTTACCTATCCTCTAAAAATCTATTATTATGAAAAAAATCACTTTTTGGATAGCCATACTATCCCTCCTAGCAATTAACAACACCGCTTTTGCTTTTACAAAAGGTCTATCTCCATTTGATGAAATTATACTTTCAGGTAATGTGAGTGCCTTATTAGTGGAAGGCGAAGAAGAAAATATTGAAATCAAAAATGATGAACATGAATTAGATGTTTATGTAGATGGAAAATCATTAAAAGTCAAAGCAACAGACTTGATTCAATTTAATAATACCCCAACAGTTAAAGTCATTATTACCTATAAAAAATTAAGAGGGATAAAAGTCCGAGCAGGCGCATCTGCTTATACCGATACCCCAATTGTTGGGGATAAATTAGACCTACGCTTTTCAAGTGGTGCGTCTGGAGAAATTGAAGTAGCTCAAAACTCTTTGGAAGTAAGTGTTTCTGAGGGAGGAGATTTAGAATTAGAAGGGGCAACCAAATGGCAAGAAGTAAAAGTAGCAACGGGAGGTACGTTATCTGCTTATAGATTAAAAGCAGAGAATTCCATCGTTAAAGCCAATACGGGCGGTAGTGCAAAAGTGGTGGCAACCGAAAGTATTAATGCTCGTGCTAATACAGGCGGAAGTATTACCTATAAAGGAGACCCCAAAAAAGTACAGCGAAAAGATGGGCTGTCAGGCAGTGTCCAACGTTATTGAACATAAAAAAAGTCGGAGCGTTTGCTCCGACTTGTAAAACACCTAAAACCTTATTAACTAATTTCTTTATATTTTTCTGAGGCTGTCTCATAAATCCCTCGAATATAGATTGACTTCGTCGAATTTACATTTCGAGGCTACGAACTGTAAAAACAAAAATTCATAATAATCTAATTATCAATTTGAAAT
>CAYMSC010000142.1:0-12585 GCA_964392805.1 uncultured Saprospiraceae bacterium | reverse complement strand
ATTATAATCGTACAGAAAAAGATATTCAAAAGGGGCGAGGTATAACAATGGAAAGAGTTCGGTCTTATCGGCAAGCTGTAAAGCAGTCTCAAGAATTAAATTGTGCTATTCTATCTTTTTCAGATAATCCACACCAAGAAAGAGATTCTCAACATGGCTTATGGGGAATAGGTACACGGTTTACTTGGATTAAAATGGATAAAGAGCCAACTTTAGAATGTTTAAAACAGTCTTTACTTGTTCCAGAAGATAGAATTATTAATGACTTTGAACTTGAAGACGATAGAGAACCTTACCAAACGCCTGACACTTGGATAGAAAGTATCAAATTTGGGAATACTATCATAACCGATTTAGATAGACATTTGAGCGTTATGTTTAGCCCTCAAATGACCAGTATAGTAGGTGGTAGAGGCAGTGGTAAATCAAGCATACTTGGTTTTTTAAGAGGAGCATTTCCTGTTTATCAAGACCAGTTAAAAGACTTACCTAACATTCAAAGAGAATTTTTGGACTTTTTCAAAAAACCCACAGAAAGAAATAAAAAGGGAGTATTAAATACTGCAAGCGAAATCGAAATTATTTTGTACCGACGAAGATTGCTTTATAAAGTTGAATACAAAGAAAACGAAACAGGTTTACCTAAAGTTTGGAGATTTAATACCTTAGCAAATACTTGGGATGCCGAAGAAGATGAAAACTTCATAGACTTATTTGGACTTGATATATATTCTCAGAAACAGATTTATGAAATTGCTAATCAACCTAATGCACTACGAAACAAAATAGATAATGATATAGAAGGGGTTGCTGACTTACAACAAGATTTAAAGGAATTGAGAAGTAGTTTTCTTGCTCATTGTGCGCATATAACAGACTTGAAAGAGAAAATTTCAAAGAAGGGTACACTTGAAATGGAAATCAGAGATATAGAATCTAGGTTAGCAGCTTTAGATATAGAATCTCTAAAACTTCAATTAAACTTACGGCAAGAGTTTTCCAGACAAGAAGGTTCTTTAAATAGTTTTAAATCTGATTTGGAGAGACAAATACAAACGTTAAGTAGAAGTTTAGAAAATTTTAAATATCCAAATGATTTACCTTCTGTATTTGATAATTCAATATATAAAGATGATTTTAAACAATTTTTAGAACCTTTAGAAGAGGATTTTAAACAACTCCAAGAAAAAGCATCTCAATTATTATCAAGTGGACAAAAGTCTATAAATAATTTTATTGAAGGTTTAGCTAAATCTAAATGGAATATAGATAAAGAAGTTAATGAAAAAGCATACTCCGTACAGCAAGAAAAAATGGTTGAAGATGGCTTTCAAAGTAATACCCGTCCAGAAGAGATAGAACAAGAGATGAGATTAGCTCAGCGAAAAGGAGAAGAAATCCATGATATAGAGAGGCTGGAAAAAGAGTTAGAAGAAGCGCTATTAGAAAAGGAAAGAATGAAAGAATACTTCTTTGAAGAAAGGGATAAATTAACGCAATCTAGATTTAATTTTTTAAGTAAATTACTAAAGGATAATGTTAGAGCTAAAATTAAGAAATGTGGTGATTTAGATAATTTAGAACGAAGCCTAAGAAGAATTTTTAACGCTGATAATACTTATAAATCTGACTTTGAAGCATTAAAAAATATGTGGAGTCCAAGTAGGGAAGCTATTGAAAACAATAAAAGTTTTATTAAAATATTTGAAGACATTCAAGCAGGCAAAAATAATAAAGGATTTACAGGTTTCTTTGTTACGAAGGTGAAAGGTTTATTATCAGCTCAAATGGATGAATTGAACTTAGCTGTACCAGAGGACAAAATAATTATAGAATATAAAGCGAACACAAAAAGTCCATTCAGACCAATAGCTACTGCATCTCCTGGTCAAAAAACAGCAGCTATATTAACCTTCTTATTATCGCATGGTGATAATCCACTTATCATAGACCAGCCAGAAGACGACCTAGATACCTCTCTCATTCATAAATTAGTAGTTAGACAGTTAAGAGATAGTAAGAAAAAAAGGCAAGTAATAGTGGTCACCCATAATCCTAATATTCCGGTTAACGGAGATAGTGAACATATTATAGTCATGAATTCTGATAGCAAATTTGTAGAAACTAAGCACGAAGGTAGTATTGATGATGAAAAAATTAGAGAATTAATCTGTGATGTTATGGAAGGTGGTGTAGAAGCCTTTAATTTGCGTTCTCAACGGTATAAATTAAGCTAAAAAATGGCGAAACGGAAATCTAAGAAAAAGGTAGGGTTAAATAATGCGCTTGTGCTAAACAAGTACCTTCTACATTTATTTGGTGCAGAAAGTCTAGAAGCATTATCAGACGGAATGAAAAGTTCTCAAAATGAAGGTTATGAAACAGATAACGTTTCTAAGTTTTACCATTTCCTAGTTAATAATTTATTTACCAATGAATTAGACAAAGATGTCCTCCTAGGTTACGACCAGAATATATACAGACATACCAAAAAAATAAGTGGAAAACGAGACCGACCTATTCAATGGAAGTACTTTCAATATCTCTCTTTACTTTTTACAGAAATATATTTAGACCGATATTTTCAAAACAAAACTGGTTTATTAATAGCCATAAATACCTTCGTTGATAAGTTCAATGACCCATTTTATCAGCACAATAAGTTTTATAACCCACAAGGATATATTTCTGAAAAATTTGAAGAAGAAGATTTAACGAAACTCTCTTACTGGAATGCCACAGGCTCAGGAAAGACGCTTTTGATGCACGTCAACATAGAGCAGTATCTATTTTATATTAATAAGTATCGTCAAGGAAAAGACTTAAATAAGATAATCTTAATCACCCCTAATGATGGACTATCTCAGCAACACTTGGCAGAATTTGAGTTATCTGACATCACCAGTACGCTATTTAATAAACGAGAAAGTAGGCAATTAAAATATGGTAATCTATTTTCTGGTAAATCTGTCGAAGTAATTGATATACATAAATTAGAAGATAAGGAAGGAGAGAAAACGGTAGCCGTAGACTCTTTTGAAGAAAATAATTTAGTATTAATTGATGAGGGGCATAGAGGTAGTAGCGGTATTCAATGGAAAAGAAAAAGAGAACAATTAAGTAAACAGGGGTTTTCTTTTGAATATTCTGCTACGTTTGGTCAAGCTGTTGCAGCAGCATCTAGTAAGGAGGCACTATTAAAAGAATACTCTAAAAGTACAATTTTCGATTACTCTTATAAATATTTTCATAGAGATGGTTATGGGAAGGATTTTGAAATACTAAATCTAGAAGATACTTCTAATGAGCAAGCATTACATAAATATTTAGTGGCTTGCTTGCTGACACTATATCAGCAATTATTAGTCTTTAAGGAAAATAAAAAAGTACTTCAATCTTTTTTGATAGATAAACCACTATGCATCTTCGTAGGAGGAAGTGTCACAAAGAGTTTCAACTCAAAAGAAGCAACAGATATTCAGAAAATTGTAGCTTTTATTTCAAGATTTGTTAAGAATAAAAGCGAAAGCATTGAGATATTAGAACAGTTGATTAGTGGGCAAGATGGTTTAGAGGACAAAAGCAATCAATTAGTCTTTGCCAATAAATTTGGCTATTTGTATAGTAGGCAAATGAGTGGACTGCAACTGTATAGGGATATGCTCCAACTTATTTTTAATTCTAGTACGGATGAAGGACGATTGCATCTAGTTAATTTGAAAGGACAAACAGGTGAAATAGGATTACGAATTGGACAGAATAATTATTTTGGTGTTATCAATGTGAGTGATGATGCTAAATTAATAAAACAATGTGCCGCAAAAGGAATTTCTACCTCTACCGATGAATTCTCAAAATCTATCTTTGGTGAATTAAATAAGGGGGGCAGCACCGCCAATATCCTAATTGGAGCTAAAAAATTTACAGAAGGTTGGAGTAGTTGGAGAGTGAGTATGATGGGCTTAATGAATATTGGACGTAGTGAAGGTTCACAAATTATACAGTTGTTTGGGAGAGGAGTACGATTAAGAGGATATAACTTTTCTTTAAAGCGTAGTAACCGTCTGGACAATTATGAAAGACCTGATTCTATTCCTGCCTTTCTATCTTATATGGAAACGTTAAATGTATTTGGTATTCGTTCTGATTACATGGCAGTTTTTGAGCAGTTCTTAAAGGAAGAAGGTTTAAATACGGAACAGAAAGAGACCATTACCATACCAACTACTATTTTGCCTATTGTGGAGTTGAATAAACGAAAGTTAAAACTACCACGAGTCCAAGAAGGACGAAGCTTTAAAAAAGACCAGTCCCCTATTTTGTTGCCAACACCTGAAAAAAGTACGGTTCATGTTACCCTAAACTGGTATCCAAAAATTGCGGTGACGAAGAGTAAAGATTTTCGTAAAGAGCAAACTGAAGGAGAGGCAGAGGTCGGCAACTTAGAAGCGAAGCACACCGCTTTCTTCGATTGGGAATTGATTTACTTCGAGTTACAGCAATTCAAAAATGAGCGTAGCTGGTATAACCTATCCTTATCAAAGGATTATCTAAAAAGCTTGTTAGCTAATACTTCTTGGTACACACTATACATTCCCGCATCAGAGTTGACATTGACTAATTTTGAAAAAGTATGGATTTGGCAGGAGGTCGCTATTACCTTATTAAAATCCTATTGTGACCGTACTTATAACTATTTAAAGCAAGAGTATTTAAGTCAGTTCTTGGAGACGTTTACCTTAGATGAACATCACCCTAATCTAAAAGATGCCAAGGAATATATCTTTCAGATAGAAAGAAGTAGAGACGATATTATCCAACGTTTACAAGCCATCAAAGAAGCATTTGCTAAAGATGCCCTTCATGAGGAAATGAATTTTGGTAGATTATCAAAAGTCTTCCCTTTTCAGCGTCACCTATATCAACCTCTAGTATGGTTCAGCACCAAAGAATATAAGGACATCGTCAGCGTTAAACCATTACAACTAAATTCAGGAGAAAAAGATTTTGTACTTGACTTGAAAGCATTCTACGAAAATAATCCTGGCTTTTTTGTTGATAAAGACATCTTTCTACTCCGAAATATGAGCAGGAAAGGCATTGGCTTTTTTGAAGCTAATAACTTCTACCCTGATTTTATCCTCTGGATTCTTAAAGATGACAAGCAGTATGTTACATTCGTTGACCCGAAGGGTTTACGGCAAGTAGATGGTTTTGACGACCCTAAGATTCAATTCTACAAAACGATTAAACCTAAAGTACAAGAGAAATTGAATGACGATAGTGTTATTCTAAATTCGTTTATTGTTTCTAATACGGAATTTCGTAAGGTTAACTGGCGTGGCGATAAGGATATTCAGGAGTTTAATCGACATCATGTTTTGTTTCAGCATGAGCAGCGAGGGGAGTATGTGGAGCGGATTTTTGAGGGGAGTATTTGAATTTTTTGATATTAATTTATATCAATAAAGATTATTTGGGAAAAAATACTCTACTCCAATGGTTTTCGAGTGTTTGTTTTGTAAATAGAATAAGGCTTCTTCTTGTGTTTTTGATTTTGTAAAAATAAAAATATTATGCCCCCAAGGTATACCCAAAAAAGGAGCATTTTTCAATTGGTCAACGGGCTGTTGACCAATTAAGGATTCGTAAAATTTATAAAATCGTTTAGTGTATTTGAGATTTGTTTTAGATAAATAAAAAAGAGCGAAAAATGTAAAAGGAAGTCATTAAAATTAGTGAGTCCTACTAGGCTATAGCATTAGGTATAAAGAAGTAAGAAAATGCTAAGAACATTTTGTTTTACTTATATTTTCCCAAAAACAAAAAAAGCCCCATAAATAATAAATTTACGGAGCTTTAATCTTAATTTGTGACCTCGGCAGGACTCGAACCTGCAACCCTCAGAGCCGAAATCTGATATTCTATCCAATTGAACTACGAAGCCATTGCTATTTCAGCATTGCAAATTTACACTTCCTATTTTAGATAAACAACGCTTATGCTAAATAAAGTTCCTTCCTTAGGATAAATTCATTTTTTTGTCATTTATCTTGACTTTATTCTTATAATTTTAGAACTTAAAAACAATCGCCTAGCTTTACTGTTTTTTAGTTGCTAGTTTTTTTGTTTAAAAACATAACTATTTACATGCGTACCTTATCAGCTCATACTAAATTGTACCAAGATTTTGTTGGTATTGAGGAGGGTGCTTACCATACGATAGTTCGTTTTTATGAGGCAAAAATACTTGAAATTGCTCGGCTTAATTTTGATAATTATTTTGAAATTTTAGTAGATTATACCAATGCCTTGTTTGAAATTGGAGCTTATGATAAACATTTAACAGAAGTAACGAAGGTTATTCAGTTATCTATTGAGCATAATATTCAATTTTATAAAGGAGAAGATATTTACTTTAAAAGTCTTTTTCAAAAGGCGGCTTCTCACTTTAATTTATTGGAGAGTGAACAAGCGGAACACATTTTAAGAGAATTAATTAAAATTAATCCTTATAATGAATTGACGATTCGATTTTTGAAGAAATGCAAAACACATGCGCAGCCTAAGTATATTAAAATTGCTAGAGCAACTAGTATTTTTCTTTTTCTAACAGCTGCTTTGATTGCGGCTATCGAAGTAATGGTGATTTATCCATTCTCTCCCACAAAAACAGACCTTTTTCTAAATATTCGGATTGTCACTTTATCTCTTGGTCTATTCGTTTTATTAGGCACTTTTATTTATCATCGCTATCAAGTAGACTTGAAAATTGATAGGTTTGTCAAAAAAATACGAAATACAAAATAACCTCGCTATTTCTGGTGCATTATTATTTTCCTCTTCCCTTATTCCTTAAAAGAATTCAAAAACTTCTTATATTTATAAAAAATTGTGGCTTATTTAGTTAAGCGTAGTCTAAAAGATGTAAGAAAGAACTGCCTTCATTCGTTACTTAATAAAAAGAATAAAACTAAAATTTTATAAAATGAAACAGCATCGTTTAATTTTAAGGAGCTTATTAATTGCAGTATTTGCCTACTGCATGTATTCTTGTGCGGTTAATCCTGTAACAGGAAAAAAAGAAATTTCTTTATTATCTGAAGAAAAGGAAATTGCTTTGGGGCAACAGTCTGACCCTAGTATTGTGGCTAGTTTTGGCTTATATGATGCACCAAAAATTCAAGCCTTTATTGATGAAAAGGGACAAGAAATGGCTAAGATTTCTCATCGTCCTCATTTGAACTATGAGTTTAAAGTTTTAGACTCGCCTGTTATAAACGCTTTTGCGGTACCGGGGGGCTATGTTTACTTTACTAGAGGTATTTTAGCTCATTTCTCTAATGAAGCAGAGTTTGCAGGTGTTTTGGGACATGAGATTGGACACATTACGGCTAAACATGGCGTTCGTCAACAAACAAGCCAGATTTTTTCTCAAATAGGGCTTATTGGCGGTGTTATTCTTACGAAAGGCCAAGCAGCACAGGAATTAAGTCAAGCTTTAGGTTTATTAACTTTAAAGAATAGCCGTTCTCACGAATCGGAATCAGATAAGTTAGGAGTGGAGTATTCTACAGAGGTGGGCTATGATGCTAGTAAAATGGCTAACTTTTTCTTTACCTTAAATAGAATGCGGGAAGAGAGTGGTCAAGTTATTCCTACTTTCCAATCTACGCATCCTGACCCATTGAATAGATATGAAAATGTGAATTCAATGGCAAAAGCTAGACAAGCAGAATTGCCAGGAAAACAATTTGCAGTCAATAGAAATCAGTATTTGAGTATGATTGATGGCTTGATGTATGGGGAAGACCCAAAACAGGGCTATGTGGAAGACGATTATTTTTATCACCCAGATCTTCGTTTTAAATTTCCTGTTCCTAGAGATTGGAGAACCGCCAATTCACCACAACAATTCCAAATGGCAGATAAGGGTGGAAAAGCGATGATGGTTTTGTTGGCAGGCGCAGGAACGCCTCAGGAAGCTTTGACTGCTTTTAATGAGCAACAACAACTGCAAGTAGTTAGCTCCCAAAATATAAGGGTTAATGGGTATGCTGCGATTACTCAGATAGCAGACCAAAAGAATGAACAAACGGGGGCTGTTATAAAAATTAAGTCGACCGTTATTCAATACGGAGATTTAGCTTATGCGATTCATGGCGTTTCGGCATCAGCGGATTTTGCAACTTTTCAACGAACGTTTGAATATACAATGAATAATTTTGACCAGTTGAATGACCCCTCTAAAATTAATCGAGTAGCGGATGAAATTAAGATTGAAGAGGTACGTCGTGCAGGGACATTGGCTCAAGTATTGAGATATTATAATATGCCAAATGATAGATTAGAAGAAATTTCTTTATTGAATAGTATGCAGTTGGAAGACCAAATTCCTGTCGGTACTTGGATTAAGACGGTTGTAAATAATGGTCAGTATCAGCGGTCTACTAAGACAAGCACTACGCCATCGACTACGCCTAGTACACCAAATACTACCCCTAGTCCAAGCACGCCTAGTCCAAGTACACCTACTCCGACAACCCCTTCTACTACAAAGATTCCTTCTACAACCAAAGTTCCTACTACTACTCGACCTTCTACTACTCCCCAAGGACCATCAACAAGTCCTACTCGACCTTCTACTACTACTGGGAATGGAAAGATTGGTACGGTTAAGAAAAAGAGAAATGGAAATGGAAACTAGTTTTAACTAGTTCATTTATTGATAAATAAAAAGGACATTCGGCAAAACGCTGGATGTCCTTTTGTCTTTTCGAAATGCTAGTTTTTAGCAAATGTTTCACTATTTTATTAAAAAAAATATATTTTTTTGTGTTTTATTTATAATTGCTGTACTTTTGACCTGAATTTACACACAAACCAGAAATATTTTTATTTCTATTCTTACCAAAACTTACCAGTCATTAAATTGTAAGAGGTCTTGCACCTTTTAGATTTAATAAAATTTACAAAAAAAATTTCTTTTTTAAAACCGAGGATATCCAGTCAACAATAAATAGTTTGCAGTTTTACATTGGCTTAACAATTAAGCTTTTAATGAGATTGAAAACTTTTAGTTCGTTCTGGATATAATAGCCTTGTATATTTTTATAAAAGCATCATCACTTTTACTGATAAGGGACGATGGAAAAATAAGATTACAATTTAAGTATAACAAAATGACATTCTTTAATGAGTCTCTGTTTAAGGAACAGAGATTTTAAACTATTTTTCGATGAGAAAACGATGCACCCCTATTCTAATTTGTTTTTTACTGTGTAGTTTTATTGGGCAAATTACAGCACAGACATATCAGGTTCAACTTGCTGCTTTTACCCAAGAAATTAACCCCTCTTTTTTTGACTTTGCTGGTTATAACGAAGTTTATGAAGAGAAGGACCATAATAATTTTATCAGATATACTTTAGGAGAATTTTTCTCTATGGAAGCTGCGAAGGCTGTTCGTCAAGCAGCTCTTGATAAGGGATTTTTAAATAGTCATATAGTTGAATTAGATAAACCTCAGTTTGCCTATGTTGGAGATGCCCCTGTTTTATCACTGAAAATGGTTCCAGAAACGGAGCAATTATTTATTCGCTCTGTTCTATTTGCGGCGGAAGATTTAAGTTTGAATCAATCATTATTGACTTCTTTGGAAGAAGCCTTAGTGGTTATGAAAAGGCATACTGATTTGAAGTTGAGGATTGTTGGCCATACAGATGATATTGGTGAACAATCAACAAATCAAACGATTTCTAAAAATAGAGCTAGAATGATTCAGAATTTTTTATTAGCCAACGGGATTCCTGCTTATCGGCTAAAAATGAAAATTTCTAATGAGCCTAGTCCTGAAGTTTATTTCCAAGGTAATGGTTTACCTAAAACTAGAGATTTTAATCGACGGATTATTTTGACTTTAGTCGATTTGAAAGAAGAAATTATTGTGGATGATTTTCAACAAGAACAACAAGATTTGACTAATTATTTATCACTTGAAGAAGATATTAGTACGGTATTAAAATTTATTAAATTGGTCTAGAAAGTTACATTTACAATTATGGTTTTTGCAGTTGAAAGGCTCAAAGTTTGCTCACTTTGGATTGTATATCCTTTGTCTATATGGTAGCTTAGTGATTGTTTAGACTGGGCAATCGTATTATCAGTAGATTTTTCGACAACTATTTTAGAAGCCTGATTATTTTGGAAATCTACCGCAAGCATTTTTGTTTTTAATGAATTATCAAGAGCCGTATAAATAATTTTTTGGAGTTGATTAGTTGCAGTGAAAGTACTGTCTATTTTATATTTATCAGACCATGCAGGCCTATTTATATCGGATGCAATAAAAATGGAGAGTTCGTTTTCAAAATCTAGTTTATCTAGCATTTTTTCTTCGGACACTCCATTAATCGAAACGATTTTTTTAAAGGAATTTATTTTTTCTAAACGCACCTTTTCTTTTTGAAAAAAACCTTTTAAGTCAAAAAAAATATTGGACTTATCCCCTTGTTTTGCAGGAGTGGCTATCTCATTACAAGCCGATAAAAAGATATTTATTATAAAAAAAACAATAAAAAGTCGCATTGGCTTTTGTTGATGAATCAAGATTGAAAAATCATAGATTCTATTTATGATAAATGTCGGTTAAAATTTATTTTAAATACCCACTCATCAGTCTAGACTGTGTGAAAATGGATTTTAACCAAACTCAACCCCCCCAATGCTGCCTACCTTTTAGGTAGGCAGTTTTTAAACAAAAGAGGTTTATAGTAAACGATGTTGAGAAAATTACACGCTAGTGTTCCACCTACTTGTCTCAAGTGGGTGGAACCTTTTTGGGTTAACGTGTTCAAATTTAGCTAATTAGATTATTACCGTCCATTTCTGCTGGCGCATCTACGCCTAATAATTTTAATATAGTAGGCGCAATATCTCCAAGTTTTCCATTCTTTATCGTTCGATCATTTACCTTATTACTGATAAAAAAGCAAGGTACAGGATTCGTGGTATGTGCCGTATGAGGCGAACCATCTGCATTTATCATGAAGTCAGAATTACCATGATCCGCTATTATTATTCCATCATAATTATGTTTTAAGGTTACTTCCATCAATCGTTTTAAACAGGTGTCTACTGTCTCCGCAGCTTTTATAGCCGCGGAAAATATACCTGTATGACCAACCATATCTGTATTGGCGTAATTCAAACACACAAAATTAGGCTGGTGTTTTTCAATATGCGCAATTAATTTATCGGTGGCTTCCGTAGCACTCATTTCTGGCTGTAAATCGTAGGTGGCTACCTTGGGTGAAGGAATTAAAATTCTACTTTCTCCTTCAAATTCTGCTTCTCTTCCTCCATTGAAAAAGAAAGTAACATGTGGATACTTTTCTGTTTCCGAAATTCTTACTTGCGTTTTTCCTGCTTTGGATAATATTTCTCCTAAGGTATTTTTGATATTATCTTTGGTAAATAATACCTCTATGTTTTTAAAATTTTCATCGTATCGAGTCATGGTTAAAAAGCGCAGTGGCAGTTTTTTCATTCCAAACTTAGGCTTATCCGATTGAGTCAAGACCTCTGTAATTTCTCTTGGACGGTCTGTTCTAAAATTATAAAAAATAACAACATCATCTGCTGCTATTTTTGCTATTGGCTTTTTTCGGAAAGTTTTGACAATAGGTTTTAGAAACTCATCCATTTCTCCTGCTTCGTATCTCTTTTTTACCGTTTCTATGATATTATTGGTCTTTTCTCCTTCTGCATTTACTAATAAATCATAGGCTAGTTTGATTCGTTCCCAACGATTATCTCTATCCATTGCGTAATACCGACCAATTACAGAAGCTATTTTTACAGGCTGTTCTTTAATATGCTTTTTTACTGCTTTTAAATAGCCTAATCCACCATTGGGCGCCGTATCTCGTCCATCCATAAAAGCATGGATATAAATGTCTTCTAAACCATAATCTGTCGTAATATCACATAAAGCTTTGAGGTGATTAATATGAGAATGAACACCTCCATCAGAAACGAGTCCAATTAAATGAACTGCTTTATTATTTTCTTTCGCATACTTTAAACCTGCTAATAAGGTCTCATTCTGTCCTAAGGTTTTTTCTTTAATCGCTTTATTTATTCTCGCTAATTCTTGATAAACAACTCTTCCTGCACCGATATTTAGATGCCCAACTTCCGAATTACCCATTTGTCCTTCTGGCAAACCAACTTCTTCTCCGTAAGTCACTAATTCCGAATTTGGGTAGGTCTTATAAAGATGGTCTACATAAGGTGTATTTGCTTGTGCTAATGCACTTACCTTAGGGTCTTGTCCATGACCCCACCCATCGAGAATGACTAATATTACCTTTTCTGTTTGCATCGTTTTATTATTTATTTTATAACTGTTGTAAGGTGAAACTAAAATGAAAACTTCTTTCTGAATTAGAAGGACAAAAGTAGAAGATTAAATTTAAAGATTTAGTAGACTTAGTGTAATTTTTACACTAATTTTTTGAGAATAAGTCTATTAGAGCATGTTTAAATTTTCATGATTGAGCGAAAGTGAGCAAATTTTGTTTT
>CAYMSC010000141.1:0-12615 GCA_964392805.1 uncultured Saprospiraceae bacterium | reverse complement strand
TGACTTCTGACTTCTAAATTAATTTTCACAAATTTATCCCGTTTCTAGTATAGTAGTTTAATACTTTTTCAAAGTTCTTTAAAAGCTATTCATAATCTTTAAATTTATCAATTTCTCTTCTATCTCGTTTGGTCGGTCTTCCTGTTCCTTTTTCTCTAACTTCAGGTCTCCCTTTCCCAACAAACCAATCTTTATATTTATTCAATTCTTCTGGAGGCGTTAAATCTTCATAACAAGGTTGGGCTAAAACAGCGGAAACTCTTTTTTCCAAAAGGTCTACAACTTTAAAAGAAAGGTCAAAGCCGTTCTTTTTTACAGCAATTATTTCTCCTCGCTTTAATAAATAAGATGGCTTTACATTTTGTTCTCCAATCTTTATTTTTCCTGACTTACAAGCATCCGTAGCCATAGAGCGAGACTTAAAAATACGAACGCTCCATAACCATTTATCGATTCTAACTTTTTTTAACATGAATAGGTTTAGCTATTAAAAAAAACCTAAAACTAAACAATTACTTTCAAATCTGTTTGAATTTCTCGTAAATGTGTTTCTGTTAAAGGCTTATTCTTTAAACCACGTACAAGCGGATTTAGTTCCGCTTTTTCCATATCATCTGGATTTAAGGAAGTAGTTAGCATAATGTATATAGGTGCTTTATCTATATCTGTCTCTGCATATAAATCCAAGAATTCCCAACCATTTATCTCCGGCATATTAATATCCAGAAAAATAGCATCGGGTTTTTCCCAATTACCAGCTAATTTTTGTTCTGCAAAATAAGTCAAGGCTTCCTTTGCAGTAGAGAAAAAAAGGAATTTGTCAACTAAACCTGAATCTCTGACAATTACTTTATGATAAAAATTAGTAGCATAATCGTCATCAATAAATATTAGTAAGTTTATTTTCTCCATAAATAAAAGTAATAAGCATCCAAAAAATATTTTAAGATTGGTTAAATATTACTTCATAAATCATTCCAATAATTGAAAAAAAAAAATCTAAATAAAAAAAAGGATGCATTCAAATTATTAGAACTAGACCATCATAAGCGAGTTGTACTCCTTTAGGTAAAGTCGCATTAACTTTATGGGCTAATCCCATTCTATGACTCACATGTATAAGGTAGGCTTGCGCTGGTTGAATAACGTTGATTAAATCTAAAGCTTGTTCTAAATTATAATGAGAATGGTGTTCGGAGTGGTGCAAAGCATCAATTGCCAAAAACTTAGTTCCCATTACTTTTGCTAATTCTGCTTCTGATATACTGTTTAAATCTGTCAAATAGGTAAAATCTCCGAATCTAAAGCCAAATACAGGTAATTGTCCGTGCATGACTCTTATTGGTTCTACTAAAAGACCTTCTATGTTTATTGTCTGCTCTGCTTCAATATTTTGTAAGGTTAATCTAGGAGCACCTGGATAAGGATTTTCATTAAAAACATAAGCAAATCGTCTTTTTAAATCTTCCTGCACCCTAAATTCCGCATAAATGGGCATGTGTTTTCGATACTTAAAATTTAATGGTCGAACATCATCCATTCCGATAATGTGATCATTATGTTCATGCGTCATTAAAATTGCTGTAACATTTGTTACTTTAGCTCGCAATAATTGCTGACGAAAATCAGGGCCGACATCAATAACTATCGTTTTCCCATCCCATTCAATCATTGCCGAAGTTCGCAACCGATTGTCTTTTGGGTCATTAGAAGTGCAAACTTCACAATCACAACCGATTACAGGAACTCCTTGAGAAGTACCTGTACCAAGGAAAGTAATTTTCATCATACTAATCGTCTAAGCATTAAATAAATATCAAGCGTCAGTTTTCAGTTCTATAGTATGAATCTGCCCTATCCTTCATGCTCCTGTTTAGTTACTTCCTCTTTTTTATCTTTCTTGGTTTCTTTTTTAGAAACTTGCTTATAAGTTTTTAGGGATTTTTCAGATAATCCTTCGGTATCCACCTCTAATTGAGAAAGTATTTCTATCAATACCCCTGCCCTGCCTTCTGAATCGAAAAATTTATTTATCACTGCTACCTTTTGATTTTCAACCATGCAATAACCCGAATTAAAAGTACCTTTTGCATAGCGAATAGTGTAGCCAATTTCCTCGAATAACTCTTCTATTTTTTTAAGTAAGTGCTTCGTTAATTTTAATTCTGCCATATATTTTTTTAAACTCCGTGAATATCAATTGTGGGCTAAAAATAATACTATTAATTTTACACCTCAAGTTTAGCTAAGGAACTTTGATATAATACTAATTATAAAGTCGAAAAAAAGAAACGTGAGCGGAGAATAATGACAAAAATGAAATAATACTAAGTTTTTTTTGTAAATCAATTTATTATTCCTCTTTTGTGTGTCTCTATTCTAAATTGTCCCGTCTAAACTTAGCTAGGTTTTTGCATTTGATTAACTAACAGCTTGTTAAGAATTTATCCTTCGGATTAAAAAAGCATCTTTTTTATCTCCAAAACAAACTCCCAACAAGCTTTAAGAAAACTACTTTTACTATCATTTATAGTTATTATGAAAAGACAATTATTAGAAACTGAACAAAAAGCACTCGAAATTAACCTGAATGACAAAATCTATGGCTCTTTTGCAGAAATTGGTGCAGGGCAAGAAGTGGCTCGCCATTTTTTTCAGGTTGGCGCAGCAGCAGGGACAATTGCTAAAACAATTTCTGCCTACGATAAAGTAGTCTCCGATAAAATTTACGGGATTGAATCGACCGGTCGGTACGTTTGCGAAGCAAGAGTTTATAAAATGTTGGACCACGAATACGAGTTAATGGAATCGAGATTAGACAATGAACGTCCAGATACTTGTTTTTTTTCCTTTGCAGATTCCGTAGCTGCCATTAATTTTAGTAGGACTATCAAAGGCAATGGCTGGTTGGGTATTCGTTTCCAATTAAGACCTGATGCTCCGCCAAATGATTTGGTTGTTCACGTCAAAATGTTAGATAAAAACAATCAATTACAACAGCAAGCTATTGGTGTTTTGGGGGTAAATATGGTTTATGCCTGTTATAATTATCACGAAGCGCCAGAGACGCTTTTAGAGTCTTTAATTGATAGTTTGAGAGGTAGAATTAAGATTGATATGGTTCGTTTAACAGGTCCAGATTTTGAAGAAGTAGATAATCGACGATTGAGTTTAATGTTGGTTAAACATAAATTGTCAGAAGTAGCCATGTTTAATGAAGAAGGTCAAAATGTCCATGCCTCAGAGTTCTTGTATAAAAAGAATTTGATGGTGGTCAGAGGTAGTTTTAGACCTGCTACATTGGTGAATATGGACATGATAAAATCTGCCTACAAGCAATTCAGAGAGGATGCCGGACCAGAGTCCAATAAATGTTTTTTATTGACTGAAATCACTATGGACAACTTACTTTCCGATGGTGATTTAGATGAAAAAGACTTTTTAGATAGAGCGGACTTGCTATGTGAATTGGGGCAAACTGTGGTTATCTCTAGTTGTACTAAACAGCAAAAATTAATTAACTATTTTAAAGATTATAAAATTAAGAAATTAGGTTTAGTTACCGGTGTAAGAGAATTATTAGAAATGATAAATAATACTTATTACCAAAATCAGGATGGTGCCTTATTGTCTGCTTTTGGTTCTTTATTTACCAGAAACGTTGCATTTTACATCTATCCTGCCTTACAAGAAGGTAGTGGTGAAACTATCAATTGCCAAAATTTGCCCGTGCCAGAAGATGTAAAGTTTATTTATAAACATTTATTGGAAAGCAGTCAAATCAAAGATATTAAAGGATTTAAAGAAGAAGTATTACATATTTTCTCTCAACAAGTACTTCAAATGATTAAAGAAAATGAAAAAGGTTGGGAAAAATTAGTGCCTTCAAAAGTAGCTAAATTGATTAAAGAGAAATGCTTATTTGGTTTTCCTTATGAACAAATGGAGTTTGAGTATTAGATATTTAACGTACACTACTGGACATTTTAGAAGTCAGAAGTCAGACCGTCAATTTCATTGACTGTCAGAAGTCAGACAATATAGATTTAAAATACTGATTGTCAGGTGCTTGCATTTTTAAAGTCTGACCTCTGACCTCTTTTGTCCAGTAGTAAATCATTCAATCATTCAAAATTGACGTTATTTACTATCCTTCTCCCTTTTCTGATACAAACCAATCAAAGGAACATCTACACCAAAACCCAGAAAATACCGAATAGAATTAAGCGTTACATTAGTATTGTCAATATTTCTCTCTTGTGGTCCAACTTGAACACCACCACCAAAATAAAAGGGAGAATTAGGGAAGTTATACTGTAATTGTACGCCCGGTTTTATGATATTTTTAAAATCAAATTCACTTTCTCCTACCGCATCGGTATCGGCTCTAAAAGCGAATAGACTACCCAAATCAACAAAAGAAATAAAAGCAGAGAGCGACCGATTTTTATCTTTACTCACTTTCCCGCCAATAGTTATTCCTATTGGAATAGTAGGTTCAAAATTAACAAAATTTTCTGTGTCTCGTAGTTGCGCTCCATTCCATCTTTCAAAACCAGCAGTCACACCAACGTAGGCGTTAATGCTAACTGCCAAGGGGCGTTTTCTTTTTATACGAGGGCTCACCACTCCCCCATTTATTCCATTCAAGGCATCCTCAATTTGGCTACTACTTTTGGCATCAATCAGATTGGCAATAAAATTACCATGTCTATTTAAAAAAGTAATAGCATCTGTTCTTTTTTCTATTTGCTTATCCGATGCCCCTGTGATTTGATTAGACCTTAAATTCAAACTCGAAAATATTCTCAACAAAGTGCTTATCGCTCTGCTATGGTCTTTAACATTCAGATAATAAATAAAGTCAAGCGTTTTTCGAGATAATTGTGGAACTTCTGCAAGCGATTGGTATTGGTTTTTTAAAGGGATGAACTGACCAATATTATTTTTGTCTGCCATCATTGGTAGCTCCATGATTCGATTGAGCGTATTGATAGCAAAAGAAGCCTTTCTATAAAACCCCAAAGAATCAGGTCCTCCAGAGGTCTGTTGAGCTGCATCCTCCATTCTTTCTAATTCTACTAATGTTTGCTGAATCAATTGACCCAATATTTCTCCCGAAAACATTCCAGTATTATGAACTGAACCTAAAGATTGCTGGAACAAGCCGTTGAACGCTATCCTCTTTTGGTCATTATTTAATAAATCACTGATTTGCCCATTTTTTAACCAGCCAGTATCTCTTGCTTGTAGATTATATAATAACTTAGTAAAAATTTCAGTTGTTTGGAGAATTGGAATGGCATTCGCTTTTTTCTTTACTAAATTTGGTGCATATTTTTCATCTAAAGCCTCCAATTGTCGATTAATAAGCGATAAAGTACCTCTTAATTTGGTAATATTTTGGTCTAATAGCCCATACTTAGAATTAACTTTTTGGCTTTGAATAAATTCATTAAATTTTGTTAAACCAAATTGTTTGTATTTCTTCGACAATTTGGTACTTAAACTAAGTACTCGTTTTTCTATTTCTTTTAGCTTATTTTCTTTTAAATAAAGTTTTTCTCTGGCGTCTTCATTGGACATGAAATTGATTACATCAAAATTACTAGCGGTATTTGTCAATATATCAAAGGCAAATCCTTCGTCCTCTGTAAGTGTCACTATATTTTCCCAATAAGCTTTTTCAATGCCTATCTGCGTTTTCAATATTTCTCTTTTTTCTTCAATCCTACTTATGGCATTTGATAAACTATCTGCCCTTAGCAAATCTTGCATCCATGCATCTACCGCCTTATCATAATTAATCACATGCTTCGCCCAATTGGCCAAAAAATCAGCCAAATTTTGAGATTGATACCAAGTACCATTTAATTTTCGGGTAATCGCCAAACCTGCAGCCCTTTTTTGAAAAGGGGTAAATTCTTCACCAAAAAATTTATCGTACAATTCTAAAGTATTATTTCCCGTAATTGTTTTATCAAATTTCCCATTCAAAAGACTTGGTAGAAAAAATAAGTCATAAGTATCCTCCTTTCCTTGCAGCAGATTTTTTAGATTGTCAAAATCGGATAAAAAATCTTCTACAAAAGGGGCTTTCTCTAAGTCCAAATCATTATCCTCAGCCTCGTCAATTTTATCAGTCGCATTATCTTCCATATCACCGATAGTAACAACTAGTGCTTTCAAATCGGTTCTAAATTGAGTAACGGTGGCTGTTAAATCTTTATATTCCTTTGAATCATAAGCATTTTTTGCTAAGGCATAATTTATTTCTTTATCAGATTCAACGTAGCCCTCATACAAAAAACGATGAGTGATAGGCAACGATTGTTCAATTGGAACTTCATTTTGACTCAAATTAATAATGGTATAAAGCGCCAAAAAATTATAAGCAATTGGGTCTGTTTGTAGCGGCATAAAATATTCCTCCGTCAACATTAATTCGGGCAATCTTATACTTAAAGTTTTAAAATCTTCATAAAACGTTTGTCTCAATCGTTCGATAAATGAATTAGAATAGTCTACTTCTATTTCCTGAAATTCTTCCGTCACTCTTGGAAATAAAAGCTGCAAATTGGGCGCATCTTTGTTGACTAATTTTTCCAAATAACTGACGACAACCTCTTTACTTGCCCGCTTTATTATAACTTCAAATAATTCCTCTACAAAGGGGATACTTGCAGATAAAAGTCCTTTATTACTTACCTTTTGGTCAACCGTTGCATTTTGAATACGAAGCGGAGGAATTCTAGCATTGGGTGCCGTTTGATAGTTATCCAACATTTTTCTAACAGAGAGATAATCCGTAGGAGAGATATCTGTTTCCGCATTTAAAAACTTCAAAGCTAAGGCTCTAGGTTCTTTTTGTCTAATGCGCAAATTATGCTTAGCCAAGATATGTGCTCTTTTCCAAACCCTTTGTGAAAGTTGAAGTTTTTTATTTTTGGTTAAATTATTGAGTAGTGGGTTGTCGAAATAAATATTTTTTAAATCAGACCAATCCTTAAAAATTTCTTTTCCCTGATTAATTGGATCTCGATAGAGATTTAAAACAACTAGAATATCTGCTGCAGCCTGTATTAATGTAGAGTCTGCTGTGTCGCTGTTTTGATGCTCAATGATTTGTTTGGCTTCAACAAGCCTATTAACATCGGCTATGATAGTTTGCCCACAAATGGAAGGTATAAGACCTAAGCAAAACAATAAGATTAGATAGTTTTCTCTATTTATTAGCATGAAATATTTTTTATCTTACTACTATGGCTATTTATTTTCTTTAAATTTGCCTTAAGGGACGAGGCAATAAATAAGGTACCAGAAATGACGAGGTTATTTTTTCTTTTAGCAAGGCAAAATTTTTCGGCATATCCTTTGATACGTTGAAAAATTTTAACATGAACAAAAGAGGAAGATTCGAGGAATCTTTATCTTTTGTGAACTGCTTGCGGACAGGATGCCTTTAAAGGAAAAAGAATCCGTCAGACTGGTAGGTTATTTTTTTCCTCGTCCCTAAACTATTGGCGGAGCGATTATTTCTTCTTGAACTTTCTCTTCCATAAAAGTATTGGTCTTACTAAGCATGTCTATGAAGCTAGTTAATACCGTTATCTCCGTAATATCATCCCTGAATTTATGGAGCACCATTTCATCTGTTCTAAGAGATTGAATGGTATTATTTTTCAATTTTTCTCTATAATCTTTTCTGACAATTTTATGTTGCTGATAAATAGGGTCGTCGGCAATATTTTTTCCATTATTTTTAAAAAAACGTTGCCTTCCTGTTACTTTCCGTCTCATTCCTCTCAAAGCATCTAATGTTTTTAAATTCCAATCACTTGTTTGGTTATCCACTTCCTTTTTAGGTAAATAGGGGCATACTTTTTCCTTTAGATATAGTAAAAAGGAGTTCATTAAAGTAATATATTCATTAAATTGACTAGGGTCTAATACATCAACAGCTTTAATCTGAGTAGCTAATTCTAATTGGTCAATGGCTGGTATTTCTGCATCAAAGGCAGTAGATTGAATAACAGTAATAAATAATGTATCTTGCTCATCGCCTATGTCTTTAAATTTAGTAGGAGGACTCTCATCTAAGGAAGAAGCAACTTGGTTATGCTTATTATCGCATACTTTTTTTGCTCGCTTCAATAGCGCTTCCAGTTGATTATCTTGCGGCATAAAAATTTGTTATTTTGAGGTTCATTGTGTGTAAATCTTCCTCAATATAACACAAATTATTTTTATGCGCCAAGAATATGGCTTACTTAATTATCAATATGACACAGCTCACAGAGTCGTGTTATCTCTTATTTTCAAAACGATGAACCAACAAATTGCTTTTCTTTTAGTCTTTTTTTTGTTATACTTTGGTTGTACCAGCGAAACGGCCTATGAAGTCCCCCCTCCCCTAATTACTAAAATAAATACGGAAAAAACAGCTAATTATAACGAAGCTAAAAATGCTTATTTTGGAGATTTTCACATCCATACCAGTTGGTCTTTTGATGCTTTTATTTATAATGTTAGGACCTCTCCAGATGATGCTTACCGCTTTGGTAAAGGCGAGGCGATTCCACATGTTTCAGGGCAAGCTATTCAGTTGCAAAGACCATTGGATTTTATGGCAGTCACTGACCATTCAGAATATATGGGGATAATGATGCAAATGAAGGATGAAAATAATCCGTTATCTCAATTGGATATTGCCAAAAGTATTAATGACCCAGACCCTACTATTTCTAAAAAATCCTTTGGTAAAATAGGCTTTAGTATTGCGACCAATTGGCCGTACAAAGAATTAATCAAAAAGGATATTATTCAAAATACTTGGGAAAAAAATGTCGCTGCTGCCGATAGACATTATCAACCAGGAAAATTTACTACGTTCCCTGCTTATGAATGGACTTCTTCTCCTGCTAACTTTTTTACTTGGCCTCAGTATGCAAGAAATATGCACCGAAATGTCATTTTTAAAGGAGGAAAAGTATCGGGATTACCTTTTTCTTCTTTTGATTCTCAAAATCCAGAAGACCTTTGGCAATGGATGGAATTACAAAGAGAAAAAGGCATTGAATTAATAGCAATTCCACATAATGCGAATATTAGTGATGGAAAAATGTTCGCTCCAACTACTAATGATGGCGACAAAATGGATATGGCCTACACAGAAGCAAGAATGCGTAATGAGCCTGTGGCAGAAGTCACTCAAATTAAAGGAACGTCAATGGCACATCCCGCTTTATCTCCTAATGATGAATTTGCAAATTTTGAAATCTATCAGTATACATTAGGCAGAAGTGAACCAAGAGTAGAGAGTCAACCAAAAGGAAGTTTTGTCAGAGAAGCTTTTAAGGATGGATTAGCAATAGCCCAAGATATAGGGGGAAATCCATTCAAATTTGGTGTAATTGGTAGTACCGATTGCCATAATGGAGCAAGCAATATTGAAGAGGATAATCAAATTGGCAAATCAGGTGTACAAGACCCTACACCAGCAATTAGAATGAGTGATATGAAATCGGGAGAACGTATTCGAAAAGGCGCAGTGGGTGGTGTTGCAGGAGTTTGGGCAAAAGAAAATACTAGAGAAGCCATTTTTGAAGCCTTTCAACGCAAAGAAGTATTTGCTACTTCTGGACCAAGAATTAAAGTACGCTTTTTTGCTAGTTGGAATTTTGATACCTTAAATTTAGAACAAGCAAATTGGGATGCTTTGGCCTATGAATTAGGCGTACCAATGGGGGGGGATTTAGAAAAATCATCCACAAATTCAAGCAAAGCACCTTCCTTTTTGGTTACAGCCATAAAAGATGGAGAAGGGGCTAATTTAGATAGAATTCAAGTCATCAAGGGTTGGGTAGATAGAAATGGGCAAACCCAAGAAAAGATATTTAATGTCGCTTGGTCTGATAATAGAATTGCAGATAGTGCCGGGAAAATTCCTCCTGTTGGAAATACAGTTGATGTAAAAACTGCTACCTATGCGAATGATATTGGTTCAATTAATCTCCAAACGATTTGGATGGATCCTGAATTTGATGCTAATTTAGCTGCATTTTATTACCTTAGAGTTTTGGAAATACCAACACCTCGATGGACTACTTATGATGCCGCCGAATTAGGCGTTGATTTACCAACTGAAGTTCCAGCAACTATTCAAGAACGAGCTTGGAGTTCTCCCATCTGGTATAAGCCCTAAAGAAGAAGTGAGAAGTCAGACTATTTCATTATCAGAAAAGAGATTTATATAGTGCGAATAAGTTGATAAAAATTTCAAATTTTGAGCCGACGAAAAAATAAAAAGCATGGAAAATCCATCACCAAATAACGAAGAGGATAATCACCCTAAAAAAGTGAGTGACCAAATGGTCGATAAGGCAGCGGCAACTTTTAAATGGTGGAATAATTTAGCTACGCTTAATAAAGAAGATTCTCTGAGTATGAGTTTGGTCAAAATTTCGATACGAATTGTCGGTATTGTTATTTTGATAGCCATTTCTCCTATTGCTATTATTGCCTTAATTATAGCATTTATGGCAGTTATTTAAAAATAAAGGATATGCAATTGTTGTGGAATAAAACTTGGGTAGGTTGTGTCTTATTATTATGCCTTCATCAGATTATCCAAAAAGTATTAACTTTCGAATTGGGCTTGATTGATAACTATCTAGACCCTTTTTTAAGTATGCCAATAATACTAGGATTGATTTTACAAGAACGGCAATATTTAATACCAATTATTTTTAATACCAATAAACCAACCAATTATCATTTTTCTATATTGGAAATAAGTATTGCAACTGCTTTTTTTGCTATCATTTTTGAAGAATTTTTTCCAAAATGGTCTACTCACTTCACAAGGGATTATTGGGATTATATTGCTTATTTTAGTGGGGCTTTTATATTTTATTTATTTATAAATAAACGTGTAAGTACCAACTCCTAATTAGTTTAAAATTTCAGGGAAATTATTTTTTCAGCGTTCCTAAGGGTACAAAATGCTAAAAACAAAACATGAAACGATTTACCAGCTTACTTTTTCTTATTTTAATCACTAATTGCCTACCAGCACAAGACCAGCCCAATATCATTTTTATGTTATCCGATAACCTTGGATATGGTGATTTAGGTTGCTACGGTGGTGGCATTATACGAGGTGCACCAACACCCAATATTGACCAATTAGCCAGCGAAGGTATTCGGTTTACCAATTTTAATGTAGAATCTGAATGCACGCCCTCTAGGTCAGCTTTAATGACAGGACGATATGCGGTTCGGTCAGGCACAACAAGGGCTGTTCCCATTCAAGGGATTCCACAAGGAATGGCGCCCTGGGAAGTGACGGTAGCAGAAGCCTTAAAAGAAAAAGGGTATAATACCGCTATTTATGGAAAATGGCATATTGGGGTAGAAAAAGGGCGTTTTCCTACTGACCAAGGTTTTGATGAATGGTGGGGTATCACTAATAGTACAGATGTAGTCAGTTGGCCTACCCGTGTAGGATTTGATTCTACCCTCATTAAACCATTTAATGTATTAGGTGGAACCACTAAAGAAGGGGTAAAACCAGTCATGGCATACAATATGGAAGCTCGCCCATTAATGGATGAAATAATTCAACAAAAGTCGGTAGATTATATCAAACAGCAAGCGAATAACGAAAATCCTTTTTTCTTGTATATTCCTTGGATTGCCGTTCATCACCCACCAATCCCCCACCCTGATTTCAAAGGTAAATCAGGAAATGGAGATTTTTCTGATATGATGATAGAGCATGATTATCGAGTAGGTCAAATCGTGAAAGCAGTAGAAGACGCTGGTTTATCAGAGAACACGATTATTGTATATGCCAGTGATAATGGACCTGACCGTGCCTATTTTCCAAATATTGGAGATACTGGACCATTTAGAGGTTATTTAGGTAGTGTCCATGAAGGGTCGATTCGTACCCCAATGATGATTCGATGGCCTAATAAAATAAAGGCAGGACAAGTAAGTAATGCAATAGTTTCCATTACTGATTTTATGCCAACCTTGACTAATTTGGTTGGTGGAAATATACCCAAAGACCGAGCCTATGATGGCGTGGACCAAAAAGGTTTATTCTTTGAAAATACGGGTAAATCTCAAAGAGATGGGGTATTATTTTTCCATGATGAAACCTTTGTTGCAGCCAAATGGCGGCAGTTTAAAATCTATTTTCAAGATGAAGGCGTGATGCAAGAAGAACGTACTTATCATGATTTGTGGGCACCCCAAGTTTTTAATATTATGCAAGACCCGAAAGAATTACACGATATTGGTTTGAGAAATCTTTGGATTGTTGGCCCAGCTTTGAGCCAATTAGTGCCGTTTTATGCGAGTGTCCGACAGTTCGGCTTGGTAGAATCTGGGGCTGCTCAACCTAGTCCTGGGGAGGTAATTATTCCATTTACTAAGTCGGCTCAATTGAAGGAATTATTTGATAAAATGTTGGCACAAGCGAAGGCAAGAGCTATGCAAAAAGCCAAAGAAGGGAAGGAATAAGTGGAGCGTGCAAAAACATTATTCTAAGGACAAAGAAATAGAAATTGTAAACTGCTGATTATCAAGGCATTTTTTAATTTTAGA
>CAYMSC010000140.1:0-12656 GCA_964392805.1 uncultured Saprospiraceae bacterium | reverse complement strand
GTGCTTGGATATATCTTTATCATTACTTTTTTCGGATAACCAATAATCCATCCCTTATCGGCAATAATACATTTTCTACTCGGTCGTCCTGCTGTATTTTTTTGTTAAAATCATCTAATCGTCTAGTCGCTTTATCTAGTTTTTTATCTGTGACTTTTCCACTCCACAATACATTATCGGCTAGAATAATTCCGCCAGAGTTGACTTTATCTATTACTAAATCAAAATGAGTGGCGTAGTCTTTTTTGCCTCCATCTATAAACACAAAATCAAATGGATAAGGTAATTTTGGAACGATGTCTTTAGCATCTCCAAGGTAGGGTTTTATTTTTTGCCCAACTTCCGATAATTGAAAATATTTATTGCTGATGTAGGCGATTTCTTCATTGACCTCGATGGTATGCAGTACACTATTTGGTGGCAAACCATTCGCAATGCAAATGGACGCATAGCCTGTAAAAGTGCCAATCTCTAGTGCTATTTTGGGTTGAATTAGTTGGCAGAGCATGGTTAATAATTGTCCTTGCAGATGCCCGCTTGCCATTTGTGGAGCTAAGGTTTTGAGGTAAGTTTCTCTTTCTAGTTGATAGAGTAAATCAGATTGTGGGGTGGTGTGTGCCTCACAATAAACGTCTATCTTATTTTTAGAATCATCTATTTTTGCTATCAAAATCTTTTGCTTTTTTATTTTTTACTGCAAAAGTATTTTAAAAATTTGGTAGTGAACAAAAGTCTAATTAGAAAAATTTAAGGTTCTCTGACTTTTTTACAAAAAGCACAAAAGTAGCTTAGAGCATGTTTAAATTTTCAAGAACTTGATTATCAGCTTTGTATAATTTTCTAGTACTCAAAATTATTGAATTGTTTGATGACTGATTGGTTAACAATTAAACAATATTAACAATCAAGCCATCAAATATAGCTATAAAATCAGGTCTGAAGACCTTAAAACGGGACAGGCTAAAGCATGTACTACCTATTATTTTCCGCTATATTGAATCCCTACATTCTCTAATAACTTAGTGACTCTTACTTCTGTTCTACGGTTGTATTGGTGTTCCTCATCGGAGCATTTTATGCCATTCTGACAATGATTTCTAATGGCTACTTCCCCCATTCCTCTGGCAGTTATTCTACTTTCTGCAATGCCTTTCATCACCAAATAATCTTTTGCTGCAAAGGCTCTTTCTCTGGATAATGTTCGATTGTATTTGGCTTCTCCTCTCGCATCGGTGTGAGCAGTTAACTCTACTTCCATGCTTGAATATTGCTGCATTAAGGTCACCAAAGCATCTAGTTCTTCGGCCGCACCTGCTCGAATAACAGATTTGTTGAAATCATAGTAGATATTTTCTAAAACAATGGTTGCACCTTCTTTTAATTTGTCGTTCGAGATATTAAGCGAAGTACTAAACGGTTGTAAGTTAATGTCTTTATAAATAGCCGATTGGTTGATGTTCTTAGTAGAGTAATTAGCAACAACCGTATTAAATCCATCTTTTTCTACCCGTATCGAATAATCACATTCTCTAGGCAAACAATACTCATATTGTCCATTGACATTGGCTGTTATTGTTTCAAAAATATTATCACAATCCGATTCGATTAAAATTCGAGCATTAGGCGTAACAACTCCCGTTGCTTCATTGCGAACGATGCCGCTCAAAGTGATACATTGCTTAGAATGCAAAGGTATTTGTACTAACATTGGTTCAGTCTGCCCTGTTGTAGAATAACGAAATTCTTTGTTGGCATACCCATCTTTTATTACTAAAAATAAATAATCCTTATTGGTTGTTAATTGAGTATTAATTAAACCTTCTTGACTGGTATAAAAATCAGGTAAGCCCAATTCATCTTTCATCACAAAACGGACTTCCATCTGGTCTGGATTTCCAGCTTTTGCTTCTAAAACCACATCATATAAATCTTCTTTGCCATAAAGACCACTCTTATTTTTTTCAAAAACATAAACTCCTGCATTTGGAATGAGCGTCCCATCTAATTCTTCTATAACTGTAATTTTAGCCATAGCATCTACAGGTGTCGCTCCTGCAAACAAACCATTTGGTGCATCGAATAAATAAATGTCGTCTTGACCGATTCCACCATACCTAGCAGAGGTAAAATAGCCTTGCGTCCCTGTTGGATTTAGAATTAAACCAAAATCTGCTAACTCAGAATTAAATGGTTCTCCTAAATGTATCAATTCACTCACTTCTTTTTCTAAACTATTAATGGCATAAATATCATAGCCCCCTAATCCCGTATGTCCTTCCGAAGAAAAAAACAACATCCCTGATTCATGGATAAAAGGGAAGGCTTCATTTTTATTGGTATTTACTATCGGTCCAAGGTTAACAGGTTCTTGCCATTGTTCTCCCGATTTTTCCACATAGTATATATCGGTTCCACCATATCCACCCGGTCGGTTAGAGGCAAAATAGAGTTTCCTGCCATTTGCCACCAAGGTTGGGTGCATGGTATAAAATTCATTGCTATTAAAAGGTAAAGCTTTTTTATTTTCCCAATCATCTGCCCCACGTGTGGCTTCATAAATTTTATTGGTAAACTTTCCCTTACTATTTTTCATCTCACTATTACTCGTAAAGTATAGCAAATCTTCTGTAAAATTAAAAGCAACTGGACCTTCGTGGGTAGTAGAATTGACTTTTGCAGAAAAAGGTTTCGGGTTACCTGGCATCCCATTTCCCTCTAACTCTGCATAAAATAATTCAAAAAACGGAATACCGATATTTCCATCTATTTTTTTCCCGATAATATCCGCTGTTACGTAAACGAGCCCATTTTGATAATAGGTCGGAGAAAATTCTAGTTTTTTAGAATTGATTCGGAAGGTATTTTGGACAGTTATATCTGCATGGACCACCTCTTTTGTATTCGCCTTATCCGCCAAAATAGTTGACGATTCTTGTGCGCAGAGATACTGTCCAAAAAAGAAGAAAGTTACTAGTAAACTTACTTTTTTCATGTTATTTTTTTGAAATGTTCTGTTGGGATAAAATTTGTTTTTAGAAGAATCTGGGATTCAAATAATCCCCTTCTACTGATTCTTCATCTGATTTTTTGTGCTTGAAACAATATCTAACCATTGCCTCTATACTGCCACTACTAAAATCTCGAATCTCTGATACCGTTACATCATAAGCAATGCCAAACAGTAAATTTTTATTGATTTGTGTGCTAAATAAAATGTCTATGGATTCTGCGGGGATGCCCCTGGACGAACCACCTATTCGATAACTTGCGCCCACCATATACTTGTCCATAAAAATAGCATTGACATTTAAATCTATATCTAAAGGCGCATTCTCTACATGTTTCACTAATGCCTGAGGCTGTATCTGCACCCTATCATTCACATCAAAAACATAGCCGCCCATTAAATAAAAATGTCGAATGGACTCAGAAATAATAGTTGCCTCTTCCGCAAAATCAATATTATTTTCTAATAGCCGAGGGACAGAGAAACCTATATATAATTTTTCTTCTTTATAATAAATACCCGCACCAAAATTAGGAGTCAGTTTATTTTGCAAACCTACGGGAATACTCGCATCCGTCACCACTCCTTGCGTGGCTACCAATCGTTCATCATTATAATCTGCATTGAAGGAACGAATGCTTCCTTGTAGTCCCAATCCTATATTTCCTTTACCCAAGGGAATTCGATAAGCATAGGATAAATCCGCATTATAATTGGTGGAAATACCTATCGTATTTCTTGCTACATTTAATCCAATACCAATTCGGTTATTAGGCAAAGCAGCATCTATATTAAATACCTGCGATTCGGGTGCCCCATCTAAACCAAGCCATTGGCTTCGAGTAATAACAGTCGCACAAATAGCATCCAAACTGCCCGCATACGCTGGATTATACGCCAATTTATTATAAAAAAACTGAGTGTATTGGGCTTCCTGCTGTGCGACGGCTACCGTCGACAACATAGCGAATAATGAAAAAAGTAAAAATTTCCTCATGATTTTTTATTTTAATTTGAGTTTTTCAAAATTGATTAGCTGGTAAATTTGCTATTCCTTTTTTAACCCAACATTTAAATTATTCCTTGTTTTTAAATTTTGACGAATACTTTGGATACTATATTTTTTAGAAGCCAGACCGCCTATTTCCTATACCGTCATGTAGTAAGTTCCCAATGTACCGACGAATAAATTAGACAGCGACGAATGAATTCGTCGGTACAGCTAAGCCCTTTATCTTTCTACTAATAAAAAGCCAGCTGTTGGTTCGGTATTTCTATCAAAAGAAATGACGTAATAATAAGTTCCTGCTGGAATATCCTCTCCGTTATGTGTTCCTCGCCAATCATTGGTATAGGGTGCAGCACGGAATATCTCATCTCCCCATTGATTAAAAATAATGACTTCATTGCCTGGGAAATTCCCCGTTTCAATACACGGAATCATAAACCTATCATTCACTCCATCATTATTCGGAGTCATAATTGTTGGTATAATACAACCCGCATCTTGTCCGACTTCTAATGCTACTTCAGCAATCGAACATTCACTCGCACAGGTAGGATTACAAAGTTCATAAGTAAAGAAATCCGTTCCAACAAAATTTGGATTAGAAGTATAATTAATTTGTCCATTCTCTACTTGTGCCGTTCCATTTAGAGGGGAAGAGATGATGGAAATTTCATAGTCTGGTGAAAATATCTGGTCATTTTCTGTGACATCCAGTAAAGAACCACTACTAAAACCTATATCATAAATATCGGCTACTGCTTCGGGCATTTCTTCATAAAAGACAATAATTTCATCAGAAGAAAAATCCGTACACGCGCCTGATTGCAGATTCCAAACAAGTGTATTCATGCCGGGAACTAAATTACTAATATTGGTCGTTGCATTATTGGGAGAAGCTATTATAACATCTGAATCTGGACTAGACCACCTCCCCGTCAAACCATTTGGTATGGCGTTAGCGGTAACAACGGCATCGCCATTACAAGAAATTAATTCATTATCGTCAATCAAAGCAATATCACCAGGAATGCCAAACACACTCACTTTCATCGTATCTGAACCTGAACAAATGCCTAAATCATCAATCACCGTCCAATAAAAAGTATATTCGTTAAAAGGATTCCCTGGTTCTATTGTAGAGACAGACGTATTAGAAGCAGCAACATCATCTATCGTAACACCCAAAGCAGCTTGGCTACTTGGCTGACTCCATCTTCCGTCAAAGCCTGCTGGAACTGGATTAGCGCAAAGATTGACGGTTGTTCCTTCGCACACCTCTAGGCTTGGACTACAAACCTGCGCAACTGCCCCTGCTACCCCAACCTCTACAATCAATCTAGTCGCCGAATATTCTCCACATACGCCATTCGACAAACGCCAGAAGAACGTATAAGTACTACCGGGTATAAGTCCACTCAAACTAGTTTCTGGTGAATTTGGATTATCTATAATTACCTCATCATCCGTAGTCCATGTGCCAATGCCTTGAGAAGGTGCTAAGGCACAAATGGTGGCATTATCTATATCGCATATCGTCATATCTCCCGAACATATTTGCGCCAATTCATTCGGAATATCTGCTATGGCTATTTCTGTAATATTAGAATTTTCAGACTCACAACCATTTAAAGTTTGCGTCGCAAAGAACTGGTAGATTCCTTCTGGCAAATTCGTTGCTTCTATGATTTGAGATTTGAAGGTATTTGGTCCTGCTACTAAATTTCCTGTAGCAACATCATACCAACGATACTCCACCCCTACTGGGGTATTTTCTTCATCAATAAATAAAATAATATCCTGTGTATTGGCTAAACAAATATCTCCACTATTATTAGCTATTGGCGCATCTAATACTTGATTTACCGTAATAACGAGTGGTTCTGATTTTGGAGAAGTACAATTATTGGATAAAATTTGTACCGTATAACCTCCATTATTTTGGACGGCTGCGGCTGCAGCAACTACTATTTCTGGCGTTGAAGTGGTCGCTGTAAAATTAGGACCTTCCCACAAATAAGTAGCATCTATTACAGCGGTGGTGCTTAGTCTTATCGTTTCTCCTTCACAGAAATTTGTTGGTGTGTTAATCGTTGGTTGAGCCAATGGAGCATCCACACTAACTGCTAAAGTAGCTGTACCCACAGATGGGCAATCTCCATTAAAAACTTGCAAGGTGACTACTCCATTTAAAGCCGTTGTCACAGAATCTAGTACTAAAACTGGAGAAGTTGTTATGGTGTCTGTGATAGAAGTAATTTGCCATCTATATTCTGCCGAAAAATTAGGATATTCCGTTGCTGTCAACATTAAGGTTTGCCCTTGGCAAAGATTCGTTTCATTCGCCGTTATCACAGGATTAGGCACAGGAATATCTACGGTCTCCACAATCGTTGAAACTGGGTTAGATTGACAACCTGCACCAGTATTGACGACCAAAGAATAGGTACCATTAACATTTGATGCAACCGCATTTGGAATAATTAGCATACTATCTGGCATAGGTGCCATCGTATTTCCGTCAGGCGTGGTCCATAAAAAAGTATAGGTGCCATCATTAGCTGGAAAAACATCTCCGATAATCTGTATATCAGTATCTTCTGGTACAATACATGGGTCGGCATCTCCCGAATCAAATAAAGTAGTAATGACTGGGGTTACCTGCACATCAATCGGTAATACGCTTTGGGTCACACAGCCATTGACTGAAGTAATTGTTAAGGTGTATTCAGCTTGCACTGGTACTTCTGGGCTTGCGCCAAAATATACGGTTCCATTCGCTCCTATCCATTCATAACCTGCACCAGCAATAATTGGATTAACATTTAGTTGTATCATTCGACCGTCACAGGCTGCTCCTTCAAAAAATGGCGTCCCATTTGGTCTAGCTTCTATATCTACGGTTACTGCATCCGAAGGCATGGAAGGACAATTTGCTGCTTCGACTATTACCGTCCACATCCCTTCATCAGTCAACTTAGTTGTGTCTATTCTTAACTCTGGAGAAGTGGTGGTAAAACTTGCAAAAGTGGTCGTATTCGTCCAAGTATAAGTATTGGCATTCAACACATCTGTTCTTAACACCAACTCGCTACCTTCACAAATAATCGCTCCTGATTCATTCGCTATATTAGGTTGGACTGGGCTATTCGTTATATTTACTACCGTAAATGCTTCTTCAGACACACAGCCATTTTTGCTTACGGTCAAAGTATAGATTCCTCCATTTACTTCTGTTGCATTAGCTATAGGTGCTGGCGTTGGTAGGTCGGATGCAAATCCCGGGCCTACCCAACTATATGTACAAGTCTGGTCCGTTAATGGAGACGATAAAGCGATATTTTCTCCCTCACAAATATTAATAACAGCATTTCCTGTTACCGCTGTTGGCACATCAAATGCCGTGACAGAAACGATTTCTGACCCCGAAGAAGTACAATCATCACATACTACTACTAAATAATAGGAATGAGTGCCCGCAGTTGGATTTTCTATGCTAAAAGATGGAATTAGCGATGTTCCTATCAGCGTAACCGTATCCTCTAGTGGCGCATCTCTATTAATTACCTCAAACCATTGATACTCAATATTGGTACAGTTGACCGCACTTGTTGTCAACGTAATTTCATCATTCGTACATACCGTACTACTTGAGCTATTTAATAAAGGTATATCAACATTGCTAATGTTTATAAACGTTGTTCCTGTTATCGTACAACCTGTTGCCCCAGTTATTGTTAAGGTATAATTTCCAGAATTATTCGCCCCTACATTTGGAATAATAGGATTTTTATCGGTGGATGTAAAATTATTGGGTCCAACCCAGTCATAGGTAAAAATACCCGTCGAGGAAGTAGCTGTTTGAAAAGTCGTATCTGCAAATAAAAATAAAGCATCGTTATTACACACACCTACTGAAAAAGTGGGCGTTATGGACTCTACCCCAATTTCTATTATAGATTGACAAGTAGCTATATTACCAGAATTATCCGTAACAGTAACGGTAACGGTCATCATCCCCGCATCTGCGCAAGATACTTTATTAGGAGAAATGACAACACTTTCTATACCGCAATTATCACTCATGCTGGTGATTAAGCTATCTGCTAATAAATTCAAATCCGTAGTATCGCCTGATGGGTTGGAAGGTACGACAAAATTATCTCTGCATATGATTATTGGTGCTAATGTATCTTTCACTTCTATAGTGTATTGACAAGTTGCCATATTGCCCGAAGCATCTTCAATAGTATAGGTTACGTTATTTATCCCAGCTTGGAAATCTTCACTAATCGAAATGGTAGGAGATAATAGCATACCCGTTTGTAAAACAAGGTCATTGGTATCTGCTATGCTATAATTCACCAACACCGTAGGGAAATTTAAATCAAGTGATAATATACTACTTCCATCGGTTTGATTGGTCATCAAATTGGTATCACATGGATTGATAAAATCAGAAAAATTAGCAGCATCCAGATTTGGAATGGCACTAATAGTAATGCCTCCATCTGCTGCCCAAGCATTTAAAGTATCTTGGCTAATCGTAAAAACTGTAGAAACCGTAGTAGCGCATTCACTTAATGTATCTCCTAAAATTGTAGTGCCTAATAAGACCCCATTTTCACCAAAAATATTAAAAAATTCACCTGCATCTCCATTATCTCCTAAGAATTCGACGGTTAAAGTTCCATCACCAATTGCATTGGGCGAATTCAAACTAAAGGTTTCTATAATATCATCTGGCACTAGTCCTGCATTCGCATCTGTTCGGAAAGTAATAAATGCAGCTTGCGAATTATTATAATTATTAAATGCTCCACAATTATCCGCAAAATTACTTGGGAATGGTAAGATTACGTTGGCTTCACAATTACTTGAATCAATATATGCCGTAATCGGACTTGGACAATCAAAGGTAGGTGCTACATTATCAATCACCATGATTTGATAAGTACAACTGTCACTATTTCCAGAGCAATCCGTCGCAAAATAAGTAATGGAATGATTGCCTTGGTCCAACATAGTCGTTGGGTTAGTCGTCAAATCTATATTCGTACCACCATCAACATTATAAGTTAATACAATAGAATTTGAAGTAGCTTCAAAATTATATTCTAGCGTAACATTGGCATTGCCATCTGTACAAATATTATTAATTGCTTCTGAACCACTTCCGCTAGGATTAAAGGTGATGGTAAAAATACTATCTTGGGCATAATTATTAGCTAATGCTGCACTAAGTATTATAATCGTCGTACTATTACCACATTGCGCCTCTGATTGACCAGTTTGTCCCAAAATAGTCCCATCTTCTCCAATAATATTAAATATTTCATTCGTTCCTTCTCCATCTACATTATTTAAATTGATGGTCAAAATCACATCACTTGTAATCGTTTTGTCTGGTGCAGCTCCACCAATATTAAAATTAAAAACTAAAGTATCGACAGGTATTTCGTTGATGTCATCACCCGTAGGGTTTGTAAAATTTTGGTTCATTACCAAAGAATCATTTCCAGCAATACCCGTACAAGCATCAAAGAAAATAGGTCTAGGCAAGTTTACCGTAGCCAGGCAACTACTCGTATCACTATCTACCACTATATCCGCTGGACAGATGATGGTCGGGGCAATAGTATCTACAATCATAATATTTTGGATAAAATCTGCCGCATTACCACAAGCATCCGTTGCTCGCCAAGTTCTAATAATCGTAAAATTATAAAAATCACAATCGTCAGGATCTGTCCCTTGGGTATTCGCTTCGCCGAGAAACTGTATAATTGGGATATTGCCACAATTATCCGTCGCTGTAATGTCTGTCCCGATTACAGGCAAAGCCACTGTATCTCCATTGCATTGAATCGTAATATCTGTTACTAAACCCGTAATAACTGGGGCAGTTGTATCTATTACAATAATTCTTTGCATGCTATCACTCGCATTTCCACAGGCATCCATTACCGTCCATGTTCGCACAATCGTATCTAATGCACCACCACCTACACAGTCTCCTCCAATCACTAAATCAACAAAAGAAACATTTGGCAAAGTATCGCAATTGTCTATTAAGTTCGTCGGTTCTCCTGTAATACTTAAACTATCTCTAAATTCACAAGAAATCGTTAGGTCTGGAGGTATTGTAAAAGTTGGTGCTATTGTATCTACTACGGTAATTATTTGAACAGATGAATCTATATTATTAAAAGCATCCGTTACCGTCCATATTCGAGTGATGGTATAATTATAGGTTTGGCAAGAATCAGGATGTGTTTGTTGAGTGGATGTTTCTAAAAATCTAAAATCTAAGTCCTCTAAAACAGTACAATTATCTGTCGCATCTATAAAAAGTGGTGCAATAGGAATATTGCCACAATTTATCAAGGTATCTGTTGGAAGTTCTCCTAAAATGGGAGCAATCGTATCAATCACCATAATTAGCTGAGATGCCGAATCTCTATTATCACAATCATCTGTTGCTATCCATGTTCTAGTAATATTTATAGCCGAAAGTGTCGTATCACTCGTTTCTATCACCGTAATCGTGAGGCTTGTATCACAATTATCTGTAACCAAAATATCCAAAGAAGAACCGGGAACTAACTGCTCACAAGAAATGGTTGTGTCCATTGGTATTTCCGTAATCATCGGTGCAATCGTATCTATAAAAGAAAAGGTGGCAGTATCTCTTACAAGCGTACCACAAGTGTCCCGCAAAATTAATTCCGCTGTCAAGAACCAGTTGCAATCATTCAAGGGAATGAAACTATTATCAAATGGAAAACCAACACTTAAATATTGCCCCGTAAATCCGTCTCGGTCAGTATAATTAATTTCTACAAAAGCTAAATCATTACTATCTGCATCCACAAAGTTGAAATTTCTAATATTGATTAAAAATTGTTCTGCTCGCTGACGGTCATTATTTTCACCACATGCAGCCGTTCTATCACCAAGTATTCCTGATATATTAGTAGTTAAAGTATCTGCTAAAGTATAAATCGCCGTCGTTGAGTCTGCATTTCCACAATCATCCATCACTTCAAACAGCGCTTCATAGTTGATATTATTTTTACAACCTGCTAAGGTATCTACACTTATAACAGACCAATGGGTAGAAGTGTCAGCATTGTCAATAATCGTACAAAAATCAGTTGCCAAAGCGCCGCCCTGTATATTTAACCAATCGGTTAAAGTAAAACTTGTATCACCAAAAAACAGGGTAGTATCTTGAGCTAATCTAATAATATTTGGCGCAATCGAATCAGTAACCGTAATCATTCCTGCTGCCATTGAAGCATTCCCACAGTCATCCGTAGCAGTAAACGTAACCGTAGCGTTTCCTGTAAGTCCACAACTATCCAATCCCATAAAATCATGCGTAACCACAAAATTAGAAGCATCCATAATTTCGCCATTTCCATTTGCTGCTAACCAATTGGTAATCGTATCTGCTATATTAGTGGAGTCCTCACAAGCTAAATTAATGTCCATTGGGTCAATAGACCAAACTGGTGCAGTTGTATCTGCAAGGATGGTAATTGTTTGTGTATAAGTAGTCGTATCACTGTCTATGGCAAGCCATTTTCGAGTAAAAGTTCCACAACTTGTCGGACGGTCAGATTCTCCAGCAAATAAAATATTATTTATTCCACAATTATCTGTTGCCACGATGGTACTAAGGCTAGGTGGCTGCGGTATATCATTTATACTAGTATAGGTGGTATCATTAGGTAGGGTGCTTAGGTCAAAAACAGGCCTGATACTATCTGCAATTACAATTCTTAAAACCGACTGGAGGACTTCGCTAAATCCCGTAGTATCTTCTACAAAATAACTGATTAAAACACTTCTTGGCGTATTAATCGAATCGCCTATTTCAAAGCCTCCGCTAATATTATTAATAAAAAAAGTATCAATAGCATTACCACTATCGGCGGTAAAACTAACCGTAGCTGGGTCGCCCCAATCCAATATCGCCGTACAATTATTATCAACATAGAGGGTATCTGCTCCTGTAAAGTTGAGGGTAAAACTTTGTGCAGACAGAAAGGTAGAAAAACATAAGGTACAAACTACTATCAAGAAAGGTAATAGTGGTAGTTGCTTGAATAATCGGTTTTCCATAAAATTCTATTTATATGTTAACAGGGCTATCCCGTTTGTTCTTTATTATAGGAAGTATACCAATCAATGTAATCACCAATTTTGAAGTGGTGAACCCATTAATTAATGAAACTTGGTTAATAGGTAATTCATATATAACTATATAAATACTTATTATCTGTAAACCAGTTGCATAATTACTAACCTTTTGTCTTTGAGCGTGTTTTATATTTTAAAATTTCCTCATGCAAATAAACCGATATTAAAATATAAGTGTGCATTTATGCTTAGGAAATCTTTAAAAAGAATTGGGCATTCTAAAATCTCAAAGTTATCGGAAACAATTAGGGTAAAAAAGAAAATGAGTCTTTCAGTTTGACTACTATTTTCCTTTTTTCGAATACGTAAGGTAGGTGGATGGTAGCTCTATAGAGGTAGCATTACTATGCTTTTCTGAGATTTACCAAAATCGGTTAATGTTCTAAGTAACGACGAAATAATAAGTTGGTCATCTGGACGAGCTTATTTTGGTTC
>CAYMSC010000139.1:8874-12692 GCA_964392805.1 uncultured Saprospiraceae bacterium | reverse complement strand
ATTTAACTAATCGTCCGACGAGAATCTCCATTTATTTTTATCGCGTTCCTAAGTACCTAGTGGTCGAATTTCTTTTCTACTGGTTGTTAATTTTCCCCAAAGGAAATAAGCATACACGGCAAGCGTGACTATTTGACTTACAATTAAGCCGATTAATAATCCTGTAATTCCCCATGTATTGACCACTGGAAAAGCGATGACCAAACTAAAAAGGGTGGAAAAGCAATACGCCACAAAAATGGGTTTGGTAAATCGGATGGTTCGGAAAAAATATCGAACAGGATAACCGATGAAAACAAAAATATAAAGCAAGCAATATCCCCAGACAACATAGCTGTAAGAGACAAAGCTCGCTCCATAAATCCAATGGATTAAATGGGGTGCTGCAATAGTCATAGTCGATAAAATGAGTAAGACTATTGCCCCAATTTTCAACCCAATTTTTAACAAATATTGGGCTAAGACTTGGCTGTTTTTTTGTAAAAAGAGTTGAGCTGCCTCCGCAGGTACGATGTTTTCCATTGCTAGAAAAAGAAGATGACATAAGCCGACAATATTCTGAGCCATTCGTACTGCGCCTACTGCGGTTGTTCCTAAAGTACTAGCCGCTACTATGAGGAAAAAATTTCCAGAAAACCACTGTAGGATGGAGGTGCCCAACAACCAATTTGAAAAATGATAATGTTTTTTTAGCAGGTCAACATAATTTTGTTTTACTGCTGCTATATCTTTAAAGAAAAGTCTTTTACTGTATAAAAAAGTACTAACTAAATAGCCCGTTCCAATCACTATTAAGGTATTCCAAAGAGCAGTATTTTCCCTAAGGTGGAAGTAATACAAGCCTAAGAAAATAATGGTATAATTCAACCCATCCATTATCAGTGGCTTTGCATAGTCTTTTTGAATAAAAAAAGTCTTTTTAATAAAATCTTGTAATAAGTAGCAAAAGGCAATTAGTGTGATAATAGGCACATATGTTAGCCAATTAGGGGTCCAATTATAGTCCAAACAGATAAAAGCTAAACCACCTAATATCATGACTAAAGTTCCACCAAACAAGATTTGAATAGTCCATAAAGTATGAAAATAATTATGCTGTTCTCCTTTATCCTTTCCAATTGCCAAAGTCATCAATGGCTTGGTAATAAAGGCTTGTTGTAAGCTTAAAGCAAATAATACACCCATCCACAGCATCGCAAATAATCCGTATTGTTCTAAGCCTAATAACCTTATTAATACCAATCCTAACATAAAATTTCCACCACTCACGATGGCTTGGTCTGCGAGTACCAAAACCTTCGGAAGGTCTTTTTTGAGGTGGAGGAATGATTGGATGTATTGCGTTATTTTCATGATATATTTAATGCTGTTATTACTAGATGGTATATATAAAAATTTATATTTCAAAACTGGTAGCACAAGCTTCAGCTTGTTTGGGACGCTGGCCTTTAGGCTAGCTATAATATTTTAATTTTACTTTGCTTTACTTTGACAGGTCTGAAGACCTGTATCCCGAACAAGCTAAAGCTTGTACTACCAGCTACGTATAACTATACTTACTATATTTCTGATACCCTTTCGAAGGAGCTGCATCATTTAAAACCAATTGAAGGTTAGGAATTTTCCATTCTTCAAATCGGTGTTGAATTTCTGTAATATATCTTTGGTTGGTAAAACCAGCTCTAATCACAAATAGGTTAGCGGTACTTTGGTGCATTAAAGGAATGGCATCTGAAACGATTCCAATCGGTGCAGAATCTACGATTACCACATCATAATGCCACCTCATATCTTGGATAAAACCCGTAGCATTCTTAGAGAAAAATAAGGCTTGATTCCCTGTGATTAACTCACCTGCTGGAATGAAATGTAAATTTGACTCTCCTGTTTTGTAAATTGTATCAAAGGTGGATTTTCTGCCTTCTAAAATGGCACTCACTCCATCTCCTAATGGCAAGCCCCAAACATCGTGTAGAGAAGGTCTACGAATATCCATATCAATCAATAAAACCCGCTGTCCTGTTGCCGCTAATGTTTTAGCCAAATGCGTGCAGGTGTAAGACTTTCCTTCGCCCGATTTCATAGAAGATACCACCAATAATTGACCTTGACCTTCTATCTGTGACTTAGGTAATTGGCTGACGTTGGCCATCAGTTCTGATACTACTTCAAAGCTCTGGAATTTATTCTTTTTGTTTTTCCAAACAATGCCTAAAAATGGGGTCTCAAATGCTTCTTCAATATCAGCTTTAGCATTTATTTTTGAAGTAAAATAACTGTAAATGAAGACACAAATAATCCCCAAACTCAAAACTAAGAAAACACATAAACCGATGATTAGTGGCTGATTAGGCGAAATTAATTTCTTCGGTAAATTCGCTTTTTCAATGATTTTATGCGGGTATAAATTGGAAGAACGACTAATCGCTAATTCCGTTCGCTTTTGCATCAAGTAGGTGTACATATTTTCATTTAAAGAAACCGCTCTTTCTAAAACGGCTAACTTTCGTTCTTTTTTTGGGTAACTATTAATTTTAGTATTCGATTCGTTGATAGAATTAGCAATTTCTTTTTGTCGAATATTTAAGTTTTCCAAAGTAGAACGAACTGTTTCATTCACAAATACTCGAAGGCTTTTTATTTTAGAATCAATTAGCGCAATCTCGGTGCTTTCTGGGACATATTTTTGTAATAAATCTTGTCTTTCCAATTCTAAATTCTGCACTTTCATATAAGACTCTTGAAAAATTTTATCATTTAAAGCCTTAAAATTAGGTGCATAGTCGTTTAGATTCTTTCCAGAAGTTAGGTGTTTGTATAATTTTTCTAATGCTCCTTTTTGCATATCAAAATCTAAATTTTGCATATCCAATTGCTTAATTTCTTTAAGGGTAGCATCTGTTTCTTGTCGAGTATTTACTAAGTGATTCTTCGTTCTATAATAAGCTAATTCTGATTCTGTTTGCTTTAATTTTAGTTCCGCTTTGGCTAATTTTCCATCTAAGTAAACTAAAGTCTCATCAGACATTTGTTCTTTGTAGTTTCGACACTCTTCCATGTACGTATCCATCAAGGTATTCACAAAGTTTTGTGCCTTTATTGGTAACTCATGGGCAAAGTAAATACGGATAATCGAAATGTCTTTTTCTACTGGACGAACATATAGATTTTTATCATTTATACTGCTTACTAAAGCTGCTTCACTATTAATGGTAAATTGGAATAAGTCATTGATTTTTAGGCTATTTGGGTGTTTATCGACAAAATTTTCCATTATATTCACCTTGAATTTTAACCCATTTTCATTTACCCATTCTCCCGAATTAATTGTCGTAAAATTAGAATCTTGTGCTATATTTTTTATCAAATGAAATACGTCTTCCCCCATATATTTCAAATAAAAATCTTCGTCATATGCTTCTTCGCTTACTACCTCATATTCCATTTGAAAAGGTCGTTTTTGGTATAACTCCGTCGTTCGCATCTCCCCTACTCTATGAATCGTCAATTCCCAATCCAATTGTTCCATCGTTTTGCCAATCAAGTCTTTAGATTTAAACACTTCTACTTCGGTTAGGAAGGTTTCGTTTTGCATTGGGGTGTTGTTGTTCTTTTGTTGAAACAAATCAAAACCTGCTTGACTGGAGTTTAAATTATTAATTTTAATTGCTCCCTTAGATTGGTATTCTTCTGGTAAATATTGAATGCCTTTTTTTGCTATAAAAACTGTTGCTACACATAATGCGATTAGGATGGGAGATGCCTTTAGGATGGGGAGAATTATTTTTTGAAATTCTTTTCTTAGATTCATCTTTGAA
>CAYMSC010000139.1:0-8774 GCA_964392805.1 uncultured Saprospiraceae bacterium | reverse complement strand
AAAACTGATAATAAGACGGCTGCTCCTGTAATCAAACTAGCAACGGGTGTTGCTTTTTTCAAAAAACTATCCTCTGATTTATTTTTATTGGGTTCGACATAGACAATATCTTTGGACTGAAGTGTAATGTTATATTCTGTTGCTGCGATAATTTCTGTCATGTCAATTAACAACTCTACTGGTTGTCCATCTACTTCCCGAATCACCTTAATTCTTTTGTTATTTGAATAATCTCCTAGTCCTTTTGCCTGCCCTAATATTTGAACCAAATTGACTTTCTCGTTTTCTAACTCATATCTTCCGGGGCTATTCACTTCTCCCATCACCGTCACATAATGATTGACCGCACGAACATTAATAATTGGGTCTTTTAGATAATTACTGTATTCCTTTTCTAATAAATAATTGACTTCTTTAATATTATATCCTGCAATTTTAATGCGTCCTAACTTTGGTAAGTTGACCTCTCCTAAATGGTCAATGGCAATCCATTTTCCAGTTTCTTTATTAGAGGAAAATTTACTATTGACCGAGCCAATACTTAAATCTTCGTGCCCCCAAATACTAATCGTGATTTTATCCCCTGATTTTAGAATAGGTTCTTTTTGGTGGAAATGCTTTCTAAGGGTCAAGTAGTTTTCTTCTTCTGAAATTTCATTATTAAATAAAGCTTGGTTGGTGCTGCAGGAAGTTAGCAAGCCTATAAAGATAGCGGCGAAGATTAGTACATTTTTCATGGTATAGGTTTTTAAATTTACATTATCATTTATACCATTAGGTATGCTATTGGAGTGCCATTTTTATAAAGTATTGATAATCAATACCTTAAAACATATTTGTTGTTTTAATTATTCCCAATTTGGGAAAGGAGTTTTCAATTGTGGAATCTAATAAAGGTTCTACTGCAAAAAAGGGTAGTCCTGATTCAGTAGACACCTTTCAATAGATAATCAGTGAAATTTTAAAAGATGTCACCTTAATACCTTTTTTCAATGCACCCAATAAAACTACGTAAAACAGTACACGACCTAGAGCAAGTCATATAAAGCAACCGTTCAATCCGTGTTCCAATCCTATCTAACTACGCTATTTAGTTTTTTACTAAATCCCTCACCCTAAAAAATTAGTAAAAATCCGCCTGCTACCCCTCCCTGACGGTTCACAAACAGCGTTTGCTCATGCCACATCCGTACAACCTATTAATCCCTTTAAAAAAAGAAAAGTGCTTCCAGAATCAAAAATTCTAAAAGCACTAAATCTAAAAAAAGGCTATTCTATATCGAGAAAAAAAATTATTTATCGCTGAATCATCACTTTCCCACTATACCCCTCCCCTTTCTGGTCAACCGCTTGCAAATAATACAAGCCAGAACTCAAGTTTTCCAAATCCCAATCCACGACAATACCATCTATCACACTGCTAACAGATTTGACTAAGACCCCTTGGGTATCATACAAATTTAATTTTCTAATGTTATCAGGTTTTTTTAAATCATCGGCTAATAATTGGATATTCACCAGACCATTAGTTGGATTTGGGTACACCAATAATTGACCACCAAATTGTTGGGTAGTAATAGCTGGTTGAATAATATTTTTGACAATATTCGTCGTGATAGGCTCCATATTATCAAAGAAGATTTTAGCTTGGTTTTCGATAATCGTACCAATTGGCATTCCTGCTTTTGGTAATATTCTAAAGGTCACAAATCCGTGACTTTCTGGCTCATTATGCACACTATCGGCTAACATGATATTTGGGAATTCCCAAGTCAAATCTTGTCCTTGTTGTTCAAATCGAAATGGATGACTACCGACCCCTAATTCAAAAGTAAATCTATCCAATTCTGCTGGTAAAGTACTCGTTACCCGTACATTTGCAACGGGAATATTTCCGATGTTTTGAAACCTAATTTTGTAAGTTAAAAGCTGGTCTGCGTCAATGGATCCTTCTGGGTGAACTAAAATGTCATTCGGGTCTAAAGCACCGATAGACATTTCTGATGCAGCGAAGGCATTATCTAAAGCATTACAGTCTTCTTCTGTTGCACTGATTGTTGATGCCAAAACTAATTCTTGTCCAATAGGTGTATTCGCAGCAACGGAATCTGTTAAATAAATCGTTCGAGAAGTACCGGCTGGAAGGGTGGCAAAATCCCAATACAAAATTTGTCCCTCTTGTCTATCCCAAGGGATGGTACTCTCTATGGGGATACAATATTGGTCTAAATCTAGGGCTAACACGGTATTGGTCGCCGCTACGGTTCCTTCGTTTTTATAGGTCAAAGAAACTAAGTTTTTAAAGCCAATTCGATGTGCGGTAACGGCAGCCTCTACATTCAAATCGGGTGCGATACATGTCGCTTTAATCCCAAAATCAAAACCACAGTATGCTTGCCCAATGACAGGCACTTCTACTTGCTGAACACTTGCTGATGGACAAGACAATGCCCAATTATTTCCTGCCTCTGCAATGATGTCGTAGTTTTGGACAGGAACAAAGGCTTCGTATCTACCTTCGTCATCCGTGAATACCACATGATTGCCAGGCGCTAGCATTATTTTCTGATTAGCGATACCAACTTCCCCTTCATCCTGCATACAGTTCTCATTTTCGTCATGGTAAATAATTCCACACACCTTTGAAGCATTTTCTTCAGTAATCACCAAACAATCATCCACCATTTGGTTGGTCAAGGTTTGTTCGTAGCCAGAAGGCCATAGCACTTTAATTTCGTCAATAATGCCTGCATCACCAACACCGACAATGGTTTTCATTTCATTCTGTCCACCGATTCCTCCCCCACTCTGTGCCGTAATCTCTCGCATTTGAGTAATTCTTTGTCCATATACCGTTGCGGTCACATAAATCTTTGCCCCAATAGCTGATTGATTAGAGTTAGTTCCAACTAAAGTAATACAGCTTTTTCCTTGACAAGCACCTTTCACATTTTGGTATAAAAAGTTTTCATTATTTAAACGATTCGCTACAAATAAGTCAACTCCTCCGTCATTATCATAATCCGCCCATGCTGCACCAAAAGACATACCACCACTTTGGCTAATTGCATTCTCAATTTTGGTAAAAGAACCGTCTTTATTATTCTTGTATAAGGCATTGTCTTGATTTTGGTCGTTGGCAACAAATAAATCTATCCAGCCATCATTATCATAATCTGCCCATGAACTTCCATGTGAATGTCCTTTGTCATTTACAATTATTCCAGCAGTAATTTTGGTAAAACTACTGTTTCCATTATTCTGGTATAAAAAGTTGTTTTCATCCGCTGCGTTGGATACAAATAAATCCAAATCCCCATCATTATCATAATCCGCCCAACTTCCGCCTACTGAATGACCACCGTCATTAACAATAGAACCCGCATTTATTTTTAAGAAATTTCCATTTCCTTTATTTTCGTATAAACTGTTATTTTCTCCATAAGTATTGGCAACAAATAAGTCCATCAAGCCATCATTGTTATAATCGCCCCAAACTCCGCAAGTTGAAGAACTAGCTTCTTGGGTAATCGCATTAGTTGATGATTTTGTAAAAGTTCCGTCGCCATTATTATGATAAAGTGAATTAAACTGAGTCGCAAAGAAAGAGGCTACAAATAGGTCTAAAAATCCATCTTTATCGTAATCCACCCAGCTGACTCCGTGCGCATAACCATAATCATTGACAATCGGGTCGTTTTGCATTCTAATAAAATTACCGCCACCTTCATTTCGGTATAAGAAATTAGGCGAACCAATATTATTAGCAACGACTAAATCCAAATCTTGGTCATTGTCATAATCTGCCCAACTTGCGGCTAAAGAACTCGCTTTATCTGTTGCAATTGGTCCAGTTGTGACTTTAGTAAAAGAACCATCTCCGTTATTTCTGAATAGCTCATTTGGTGAATCTAAATCATGGGTGGTAATGAATAAATCAACATTTCCGTCTCCATTATAATCGCCCCAACTAGCTGCCCAATTATCTCCGCTAGAAGTCAAGCCAATATTTTCTGGTGCTGCAAAAACGGCGTTTGGGTCATAAGCCAGTGACAAAGTAGGCAATGGGTCTCCACAACTGCGATTAGAAGCAATATTAAAGGTTAAAAAATCGCCCGGCTGAAAGTTGGCTTCTTGCTTAAATTCAAATCGAATCTTAGCAATATTTGAGTTAACATCTGTAATGCCTACTAAACCATTTGTCCCAATTGTTGCGTCAATATCTCCACCTGTCACGGTATAAGTACTTCCACTTAAACTAGGGTCGCTAATAGTTGTAAAAGAACCAGCTTGTGGATATAATACCTCCGTACTGCCCGATACCACTGTAATACTTCCATTAGTTGGTGTAGCAATAGCTATTACAATGTCTTTTACTGCGGCTAATTTAGCACTCAAAATCTCCAATTCTACACCAAAAATTGGGTCACAAGGCATGGTTGGGTCATAAATTTCTTTGACTCTTGTTTGTAATTCGGAAATTTGTGGTGTCATCGCTAAAGTCAATTCCCTATACTCACAATTAATACTCGCAAAATCGATTGGATAGCCTTCGCAATTATATCCTGTAAAAGTTAAAATTTCTCCCGGAATACATTTATTAGAACTTGCCGTAATTCGGTAATTTTTATTCTTTTTGCTTCCTATTTCTCCTAATTGGTAAAAACCATTAACAGGTGTCAAAACCGTCCCCGTATTGATTTCTTCGACTTGGAGAATCGTCAAAACATTAGCTGGCGTTTCTATATACAACCAACTATTCGGGGCTGCTGTTACTGCCCTATTTCTTATACGTACCTCCCAACTAACCGTTGGGGCAATAGCTTCCACTGTTTGCAAGGTGGTTGATATTCTTAAATCGCCTCTTTCGTAATTAATGTAATCTGTATGGGCATTATATTCAGCTGTAATTCCTCCGCCCAATTTATCTACTTCTCTAAATCTGTAATTCCATACAACTGGTAAATTAACATCTTGCTGTGCTTGACAATCTGGGTCTAATTCTAAAGAAACAGTTCCATGAAAGCCATCATCTCCTAAATTCAGACTGCCTCCTTGGCTGGTAAAATATTGCTCTAAATCATAAGTATATTCTTGTCCATTCATAGCCGTAGGTTGTAAATCTCCAATTTCCTCAGTAGCTATATTGTTCACATGTACCGTACGATAGTATTTCATAGAGGCATTCTTTACACTAAATCCTTCAGGGATTTCTACCCTTAAATCTTTCACAACTGCCCAATTTCTATATTCATAAGGGAAAAAATCTCCACCTGCGTAATTGCTACAACAAGTACCAATACTTAGATAATAGTTTTGAGTAATCGTTTTTGTACAGGAATTTATATCATATTGTTCTCCTTTAAAAGTAGTGAAATAATAACCGACAAACGTTACATTTCCACTCCAATCATTACATTGAAAAGGTATTCCGTTAGCAGTAGGTGCTACGTAAAAATCATTGGTTACTAGAACTTGTTCTATATTTCCTCCGATATTTCCAGTAAGTGTGTAGTATATTTCTACTTCGACCTCATCTTCGTTTTCAAAGACAAAATTATTAAAATCGGTATTACCCAAAGCAGCTAAAGTAGGGGCACTAAAATCTGAATTAATAGACAAGGTAGTCCTTGATAATTGCGTCGTAAAAGGTACATTACTGGCTGTTAAAGTCGTTCCCGTGCTTTTATCTTTTATCATTACGTTGGCAGATAATGCTTGGATTTTATCGCCATAAGTGGGTATGCTTGAATTGGCATAACCATATTCCCAAGAAGGATAAGCTGCGGAGGTAAGAATGCTACCTTTAAAAATCGTTTTAAAAGTATCACTCATCATCACCCTATTGGCTTTGATTTTAGAAAAATCAAGCGTTCCACTATTATCTGGCAAGCCATTTCTGTCATTGTCTGGTATGCCAAAATTCGTCCGCTCTATCTCGAAACTTTGAAACGCTAATCCTTCAGAACATGGTCCTGGGCAGTGTAAATAGGTCATGGGTGTTTCGTAGCATGTGAGCCGCATTTTATAAGGATTTGGGCAACTACTATCCATTATATAAAATAATTGCATGCCTACGGTTGCCAATCCTCCTACGTTCGGTAAAGAACAATCTAGTGATAATCTTAATCTAAATTCTGAACGAGTCAGCGTAATAGGAATAGGAAAAGGATATTGTGCGCTTAGTTTTCTAGTATTGGGGTCAAAATTTACGGCGGTTGGTGTCCATTCATTCGCACCACTCACATACCGCAAATCCTCGTTGTCTCCACTCCAAACAAGTCCTTGAGGAATATCCATCACTACTTCAAAATAGGGATTAGTTCCTTCTGGTAAATTGAAAGTGGCACTGGCTAAAATAAATACATATTCTCCTGTTTGTTTATCGACTAAATCTGATGGCGATTCATAAAATACGGTAAAATTCTTTCGCTTTTCTTCTTGTCCAATGGCTTCACTTTTATAATCATTCTTAAAACACATATCGGTATAATTCACCTCGTATTCCCAACCAATTAACCGAACATCTCCACAAGATTCGGTAGAACAAGTATAACTATCCCAAAATAATTCTAGGGTTTCCCCTGGTTGTAAGGGTGGTATCGTTACTTGAAATGCGCCAACATGGGCATTATTTATACAATCAAATGCTGCTGCTGTCGTCGTCGAATTAGTAGCAATATTTACATTGCTCCCACCATCAATACTATATCGAATGGTGGAGGGATTGATAGCAGAATAAATATTTTCTGGTGCTTGTCTGATGTCAATTTCTAACTGATTTGCAGGGCCAGAACCAGTATTGGTCATCGTCAATTTTTGCTCGTCTGCTGTCCCATCTACACAAGTATTAAAACTTGGGCTCGCATCAACCGTTAAATTGGGCGCAAATAAATTGATAGTCGTATATGGATACTTTTTATTGCTTGATTCCGTTTGTCCATCACAACCCCAAAACGCTTGTAAGGTGGATTGGGTATTATTACAGCCTGTGGCTACAAGCACTTGGGTTATTGTAATGGATTCGTTTTGTTCAAAATAACCGTCATTATCTCCAATAGCAATGAAATCGCTAGCACTAAATGAAATCTCATTTTTTGCGGCATTTAATAGGCCTTTGTCAGTGCCTGTTAAATTTAAGTTAGCATCATAAATATCTGAAAGAACAAAATCACTTAATCGACCATATCCACCATTTACAATAGTTACTTCCCTTGTAAAGGTTTGACCAACAAATACATTGGCAGACATTGGTTCTACTTTAGTAATGGTCAATGCTGGATATAAAATGTTATATGCTTCTGTCTCTACACTTTCTGAACCACCTGAATAGTTTACAGTCAGTCTGTTTCTAAAAACACCCCCATTCGTATGAAATGTATACGCCGCAAAATGGGCACTCAATTCTATATCAAAACTAATCGTAGCATTTGTGGTCAAATTGCTAACCGTAAAAGAGACGGTTTCGGAATTCGATGTTGATTGCTCTTGCACTGCCCCTCCTTCGACATTGCCTAAACTTCCAACTTCGTAATTAATGCCGCTAGGCAGTTGAAGATTAACAACTACATTGGTCATAGTAGTCGCTGTATTGTTGGTGAATGCAATAGAAAAAGTTTTTGTGTCCGAACAAACGGCTATTTCGGGACTTACTGTGTTGTCAAAACTAATAGTTTGGGCAGTACCCATACTTGTAAAGAGCAAGAAAATCAGCAGAAAAATACCATAAATCGGTTTGCGGTCGAAATATGCTACAACAGCCAATTTTAGAAAGGCAAAAATGTTAGAGGGGGGCTGGGAATTTAAACTATTAGACATTGAAGTTTAATTTTTAATTAGGGAGTTATTTATAATGTTTATTACGAATGGCATATCTAGGTAATCAGAAAGAAAATTGATATTGAAAAGAGGTCAGAAGTCAGACTTACTTTCTGTAAATTGCTGACTATTAGATTTTTAGACGAAAGTCATCTGACTTCTGACAGTCTATGAAATAGACGGTCTGACTTCTGACTTCTAATCTTTTTATCATTTTTTTAACTGATTGCCTATCCATTTATGAAACTCCTGTTATTCAGCTATTTAAATAATTAATATTTTTATCTTTAATCCCCAAAAAAGAATTTTCCTATTTTGAAAAAAATACTAGAAAGTAGTTAAAAATTAAAATAGTAGGAATTAGCTTATTCTGAGAAAAACTTGTCTAATAAATCAACTCTTGTTTTTTCAGTATAATAGTCGATACAATCTCCTTGACCACTTCTCATAATACTCCCGCAAGTACCATTAGCTGTAACTTGATTATTGTGGACTTTATTTAGGTAGCAATGTCCTAATTCATGAAATACAATTAGCTCTTTGCTTAATTGGCTACTTCTTTCCCAAAAATTTTGGTCAATTAAAATCTCTTTTACAGAGTAATTACTGCATATCCCAACAATGCTACCGTAGATATTTGTCAGTCTTCCTTTTACACCCGAATTTTTTAAATCAACTACTAAACCCCGTTTGGCAGCTTCCTCTTCAAAACTTTGGAAGAAAGGACATAATTCTTGGGAGACATCTGGGTAGGTAATCAATTCTATTAGCTCATTTTTACAAGCGCAGAAAATAGAAATTAAAGAAAAAAGGAAGAAAAATTTGATACTACGAAAAAAGGGAGTATAAAATAAATATATTAGTCGAGACATTTCTATTAGAAATTAGATTCTTTGATTAAAATAAGAAACGCGATAAAAATAAATTCAGATTCTGTCAAAGAAATAAGATAACTA
>CAYMSC010000138.1:0-12750 GCA_964392805.1 uncultured Saprospiraceae bacterium | reverse complement strand
CTGTAAATAGCCACTCATTATTTTCTCGAAATTCAATGCCGACAATAGGTTTTATAATTTTTGAGATTGTTTTGTTGATGGATAATCCTAGAGAAATCGGTAATCCCGTTTCTTTAATCACTCGTTGACGTAATTCTGTTGACCATTTCCAGCAGCCAATATGTTTGTCCATACCCGTTAAATCAACATAAAACTCGTCGATAGATGCCTTTTCAAAAAGTGGTGCCTCTTCTCCAACTACTTCGGTCACCATATTGGAATATTTGGTATAATTATCATAATCTCCTTTTAGCACAATGGCATCGGGACATAATTTTAAAGCCAGCTTCATCGGCATAGCAGAGCGGATACCAAATTTCCGAGCTTCATAGCTACAAGAAGCAACTACGCCACGACCACTACTTCCTCCAATAAGTAATGGTTTACCTACTAATTTACTATTTTGTAAGCATTCTACAGACGCAAAGAAGGCATCTAAATCAAGATGCAGAATCGATTTTTGAAACATGAATGTGTAATTTCTCAGATTGTATTTTATCCCATAGCACACCTAATCTTTAATGTAACTAAGTGGCTATGAGATAAAAAATCAGATTGATGATTGACAGCTATGCCGCATTAAAAATAAAAGACTAAGTTTGCCTCTTTACTTAACGTCAATTTTGAATGATTGAATAATGAATTTTGAATATAAGCAACTGACACTCAATCGAATAAAAAAATAATTCGTTCGATCCATTTTTGTCATTTTAGACAAAAGTGCAAGTCAAAAACTTGTATTCCTTTGAAAATCAATCAACTATATCCAAAACTCACGTTACTTAGTGTGATGTGTTGTGTCGTTTGGATAAGAAGTAAATGATTTTGGGAAAATTACTTCCTAGAAAATAGTAGAATTGCTTTAAAATTTGATATTTAAAACTTTTTGTTTCAAATTAAAAACAAAAAGTTTGTAAAAGCAAATTTGAAGCGAAAAAACTTTAAAAAAGTTAGAGAATGTCAATAAATAGGAAGGAGAAAAATGTTTTAATCAAACAAATTGTACTTGTTCGTATATTTTGATAAACTTCTTATATTGGCACTTAGTAACGAGTAAATAATAACTAATGCATTTGGACGGTCTCTTTTGCTCCTATTTTTACTTTAAAATCAGTCATAGTATCAACAATATTCCTTCTTTTAAAGAAAAACTAGAAACAAAATAAACTCGTCGAAACGCACCATTTATTATTTGCTCATTACTTATTTTTTATTAAAATTCACAATACCAATTTTTAATTTGACGGGCTAGATGGATAGTAAAGAATATCAGGAGCGCATTCATTATGAACAGTTGACAAAAATGTTAACGGATTTTTATCAAGAAAAGCCATTACCAGGGACAACCCAGTTGATAGAGAAAATTAAGTTAGTCGAGCAATTTTCGTTAGATCGTAGACGTATATTTTGTTTGTTTTCCAATGTTGATTTTTACTTCAAATATATTAGCGAAAATGTAAAAAAAGAACTAGGATATTCCGCTCAAGATATATATGAAGGAGGACTTCTTTTAGGCTTTAAGATGATCTATTGGAAACAAATTCCAATGGCGGTGAAGGTACATCACTGGGGAGAACGATTCCAAGAAATTGTTAAACACCCAGCGAATATTAGTAAGCGAGCGATTTTTTACTGTGGTGTAAAAACGAAAGATGCACAAGGTCGGTTAAGAACTTTTTTTATTAAACAAAAAATGCTCAGTTTCACAAAAGACAATAAGCCTTTGCTCTCTTTTTTAGAAGTAGAAGAAATAACGACGATTTTTAAAGGAGATTTTATTTGGGCTAGAATGACAGCTGATTATAAAGAAATAGATTATGTTCGCGTATTTTTTTCTAAAGGTAAAAAGAAAGAATATGCGGATTTATTAAGTGGACGAGAGCTGGAAATTTTACGATTAATTATTCAGCATAAAAGCAGTCTAGAAATTGGTGAAATATTGGCGATTACTAAAAGTACCGTTGAAAAGCACCGAAAGAATATGATTGCAAAGGCAGGTGTGATTGATATGTCAGGCTTAATTTATGTCTGTCGTCTTTGCCAATTGATATAGGCGAATATCTAAGAGCTTGTTAGGAATTTATCCTTTAGGTTAAAAATACCTCTTTTTTGCCTCCAAAAACAAACTCCCAACAAGCTCTAATAAAAAAAGCCTATGGACGAAGCCATTTAAATTTCGCCCAAAAGGCATAAATAAAGAGAATTTTTTTTTAGAAGTATTTAGGTAAATAATGGTTTGCATTTTTTCCTAAATAATGATTGTACAATGTGTTTAATGGAGAATGTTTGTTTGTAATAAGGGGGTAGACTTATAATGATGAAAAAACAAATTCTGCATTTAAAAAAAGTGAAACTTATTTTTTGTCTGTTTTGATAATCGGTGCAATATATAGTTCAGATATTAATTTTTTGTGACTAGTACCCTTTACGGTTAGTACTTTTTAATAAACTTCTTATCTTGTTCCAAATTTGAGATTGAAATTAACGAAATTGAAAATAGCTTGTGTCTGAAGTAAACGAAGAATATTTGCGTCGTATATATTTTGAACAATTTCGGAAGGAATATATAGAACAATTTCAAGGTGAGGAACCTATATGTATCGCTGATTTAATTGAAAAAATTAAAGTACTTGAAGATTTTTCACTTGACAAAAAAAGATTTTTTGTGCTGTTTGCTCACAAACAGTTTTACCCAATTTATATAAGCGAAAATGCAGCAACTACAACTGGGTATACACTGGAAGAACTCTATAAAGGAGGTTTGTATTTTGCATTTAAACGGATACATTGGAAGCAATTAGGAGTGATGATAAACATAACCCGTTGGGGGAAGCGGTACTTAAAATTTATAACTAAGCGAACGTCTTCTATCAATCAAAAGGCCTATCACTGTGGGTGGAAATTTAAAGATAAATGGAATAAGTGGCACACTTTATTTATTAAGGAAAAAGTGTTGATGGTCACAAAAGATAACCACCCGTCACTCTCTTTTATAGAAATAGAAGATATCACCTCTATGTATAAAGCTGATTTTCATTGGACGAGATTTACTAATATAGCTGATTTTAAGACTTTTATACGAGCTTATTTTTCTAGTGGCTCAAAAAAAGAATATGCAGATGTATTAAGCAGTCGGGAAATAGAAATCTTGAAATTGATTATTGCAAAAAAGACGACTATTGAAATTAGTCAATTATTAAATATTAGTAAAGAGACCATTTTGAGGCATCGTAAAAATATGATAGCTAGGATAGGGGCAAAGGATATTACAGGGTTGATTTATATTTGCCGTCTTTGCCAGTTAATCTAATTATGAATGGATAACAAGGAGTATCAATCGCATTAGCTTTAAATAAGCAGGACGAAGCTATTTTACTTCGTCCGCTATTAATTAAGAGAGAATAGTTCTTGAGACACTTTCATAGTGTGGTTTAATCTTGTCCCTAAACTATGTGTATATTTTAGTTATATATGATAATTTTTTTGATTGATTTTCAAATGACGGGTAATGTAAGTAATAAGTCTAATTTATTTATGAGGAGTACCCTTTACGGTTAGTATTTATTTTATGCCTACCTAAATCTATTTTCCTATTTCTTTAGTAGAAATTAGGTCGTTTATTTTTATGTAATCTTATTTTTTGTTTCTATTTTAGCCATCAGATTTTCTTCTCCTCTCAATTATGTATAGTTTAATAAAATTAACTGTAATAGGACTCTTGTATCTACTACATACTCTACTTAATTATCCTAAACGGACAAGAAATTCATGCTACTTCCTGATAATTTTTTATATTTTATCCTACTATTTACCTGTTCTATTCTTGCTGGAGCTTACCTATTATTTTCATACAATCAGAATCGCCTTTTATTAATCAATGCCATTATGTTCTTTTTTGTAGCGATAAGGGCTACTACGGAATATTATTTACCACAATTAGATAATTATAGCGATGCGGTATCTCTGGTAACTTTTCATAGTTTTATATCTCATACAATTATCTTTTGTATCTGGTATGTGACTTGGTTTTATATTAGGCCTTTCAGAGATTTTAGTTGGGAAAAATGGGCGAATCGCATCTATTTTTGGGGGGTCTTAGTTTTACCTTTATTTCCCTCGTTATATGGCTTTTATACGAGAAGATTCTTCCAGCTACATACAGAAAAAATTGGTAGTTATTGGCGGTTTACGACAAATACATCAGACACCACAACTCAAATTTTTTTTATTTATCTATTTTATATTATGGCTTTCTTTACGATAGCTCCTATGGTAGTTGATTTATTAAGGGGCAAAAAAAATCGTTTGCGAAAGCTGCTTATACTGATAGCTTACATTGTATTTCCCCCTCTATTTTCTAAATTTTTATGGAGTGCATCAACTGGAATATATACGATACCCAATATAGCGGGTATTTATTTTTTGTATGCTTTGTCTGTTAGTTGGTTTGTTTCTAATTATCGGTTATTTCAAGATAATTTTTCTAAAACAATCAAAGATTTATTGGAGTCCATATCTGATTTAGCTATTTATACAAATACACAATTAGTTGTCTCGCATACCAATAAATTGACAACCCAATATTTTTCTAACAACATTCTTAATCAAAAAATAAAAGATGTACTTTCTAATGTTAGTCAGCAAACAGCTAATCAAATCAGAGAAAGTATTGATGTTCTTATTAGTAATCAACAAAAGAAAAAAGAATTAACGCTTATTATTGATAAAGAACCTAAGATATTTAATTTAAAAGTAGCTAAATTTGAACAAGGCAATTTTCATTTAGGCTATACTTTTTTATTGACTGACTTGACACAAATTAAACGGAAAGAACAAGAACTAACACAATTAAATACGACGAAAGATCGTCTTTTTGCTATCATTGGACACGATTTGCGAAAGCCTGCCTTGGCATTTAGAGGGATTTCTAAAAAGGTTAATTTTTTGATTCAACAAAAAGAATTTGATACTTTAAATAAATTGGGTAATAATTTAGAACGAGCGGCTTTTTCTTTGAATAGTCTGTTAGATAACTTGCTTAATTGGGCATTGAAACAGCGTGATGTATTGCCTTATGAACCTAAACCTGTTAATGTGCAGCAAGCAACAGAAGAAATATTCGAATTGTTTCAACAAATTGCTCATGAAAAAAAGGTGCATTTGCAGCTAGATATTATGCAAGATGTAAAGGCTTATGCTGACCCTAATGCACTGAATACGATTATTAGAAATTTGGTCGATAATGCGATTAAATATACAGAGGAAGGTGGAAAAGTAGTGGTCTTATCTGAACGCAGAGGAGAAAATATTTTGATTCAAGTAAAAGATACAGGTGAAGGGATGAATGATAAACAGCTAACGAATGTTTTTTCCTTACAAAAAAATAAAAGCACACAAGGAACTGCTGGAGAAAAAGGGTCTGGTTTGGGCTTAACCTTGGTGAAAGATTTGATAGATTTGAATGCAGGAACTATTGATGTTTGGAGTACACCTAAAAAAGGAACGACTTTCGATATTTTATTGCCAGCAGTTTGATTTTTAGTGTTTAGGGGTTTCGCAAAAAAAACTACACAAATAAGCTAGGAGGATAGGCCCCACGGGTTTAGCGGATCAGGCGGATTCATACGGATTTTTGACAATATTTTTATTTAGAATATCAGTTTTTAATCTGATGTTTTTATTGGTGACAGGATTCATATCGCGCCACCAATAAAATTTAAACTAAATTTTTAGCTATTATCTGATAATTTTTAGGCGCTGCTTCATTCATCATTTCTACTGCTGCCACAATAATCTCCTGCTCACTAGGTTTGTTGACATAATCACCATTATCTCCATAAGGAGGTCTATACGCAGTTGCAGAAATCGTAAGAGGGGCGGCATCTAAATACTGATAACCATTTTGTTCTTCCAACACTTTTTGCAGCATATAAGCCGTCCCACCTCCTGGAACATCCTCATCTAAAAAGATAATTCGATTGGTTTTTTTAAGAGAATCGACTATTCGATGTTCTAAATCAAAAGGGAGCAAAGTTTGTACGTCGATTAGCTCTACTGAAATATTTAAGTCGGCTAATTCCGCTACTGCTAATTCCGCTTCTGCAACGCACGAACCATAAGTAACTAAGGTAATATCTGTACCTTCTACTAATGTTTCTGGAATCCCTAATGGAACGGTGAAAGTATCTAAATTAGTAGGCACTTGTTCTTTTTTCCGATAGCCATTTAAGCATTCAATAATAATAGCAGGGTCATCGGATTGTAGCATTGTATTATACATCCCTGCTGCTTGTGTCATATTACGAGGGGTTAGCAAATACATGCCTCTTAGCGAACCGAGCAACATCCCCATCGGAGAACCACTATGCCAGATACCTTCTAAACGATGTCCTCGAGTTCGGATGATAGCAGGGGCTGCTTGCTGGCCATTAGTTCGCCATCTTAGCGTAGCTAAATCATCGGTTAAAGCAGGTAAAGCATAAACTAAATAATCCAAATATTGGATTTCTCCAATTGGTCGTAATCCTCGCATGGCCATACCGATAGCTTGACCTGCAATTGTCCATTCTCTAATGCCTGTATCAAAAATTCGGTCTTTGCCATATTTTTCTTGCAGACCGGCAAATGCTTGATTGACCCCACCTATTTGTCCAACATCTTCTCCAAAAGCATAAACGCTATGGTTTCGACTAAATAGTTGGTCGAAGTATTCGTTTAACAATTTATGTCCATTGACATAATCATTGTCTTCGGAAAAAATAGCAGGGACTATCGGTACATTAATCGCTGCTTTAGCAGAATGACTATATAAATTTGTTGCATATTGCTTTCGTAACTGCTGTCGATATTGCTGATGCCATTGATTTAATGTAGCTAGTATAGGAGAATCTTCCCTTGCTAATAGCAGTTTAGTTTTTTCAGCAATTCTTAGCACATCCTTCACCGAAATGTTAGTGAACGCATGAAGTTCTTTTTGCAGCTTTTGTAGCTTGGCCACTTGACTAAATTCCTTAGTTAATTGGTCTAAAAGTGTACTTAATTCTTTTTGAATTTTTTTTGGAAGGATTTGATAATCGGCCCAAGCTTTTTGTTTTTCTTTTTTGAATGTAGCAGTAAGGGTAATTTTTAATTCTGCTAATTCATTTTCACTAATCACTTCTTTTTTAAGTAGAAATTTTTCAAATCTTAATAAACAGTCATGCTCTTGTTCCCATTGTAATCTTTCTTCGGATTTATAGCGTTCGTGACTGCCTGAAGTAGAATGCCCATTGGCTTGCGTACATTCAGTAACGTGAATGATACAAGGTTTATGAGTAGCCCGTGTTTGACTAACAGCAGTCTTGAAAACTTTATGCAATTGGTCATAATCCCATGCTTTGGCATGATGAATTCTAAGCCCTTCTCCTGCCTTTTTACTTTCAAACCCACTTAATGCTTCTGAGATTGACCCTTTGGTGGTTTGGTCTTTAGTTGGTACAGAAATACCATAACCATCATCTTGAATGACAAAAATCATTGGCACTTGCATCACTCCTGCTGCGTTAATCGTTTCTAAAAAAACGCCTTCGGAAGTGGTCGCATCTCCAACGACGCAAAAACTGACCTCATTGCCACTTTGTTTTAAGGAGTTTTTTGCGGAGGCATTGGTTCTAAGCTTTTGAGAAGCTTGTGCAATACCCAAGGCACGAGGTGCATGACCTGCTAAGGGGGAAATAGCCGACGCTACGTTGTACTGTTGATGTAGTGGTGTCCAATTTCCTTTTTTATCGACAAAGGGTGTCGCAAAATGATTGTTCATTTGACGACCTCCTGAATATAAATCATGCTCGCTATCACCATAGAGGCTAGCAAAAAGATTGGCTACGGTAGCTAATCCTTTTTTAAGCATAAAAGTTTGGTCTCGATAATAACCTGAGAAATAATCTCCTTTTTTAAAAGATTTGGCTAAAGCTATTTGTAGTAATTCCTTACCTCCTCCTCCAATACCAAATTTAGCTTTGCCCATCAGTACTTCTTTTCTAATATGATTGCTGGCTAATCGGCTTAGAAAGGCAATGCGAAAATCAGCTAAAAGCACTTCTTTTTTTGATGGTACTCTTTTTTTGATGATAGCAGAATTTCTTTTTCTATGTACTCTTGATTGAATCGCCGTCATAATAATTTGATTTTGATTAGGAGTCTGATAATACTTTTAGTTAGGGGCTAAAATTATTAATTGGTTAGTTTCTCAATAATAATGATGTAAAATTAAATAATATTATATTTATAGTCAAATTTTTATTGATTAAAACCGATAATATTTTGACTTGTTCAGAATACTTTCTATTTTGACGATTGAGTGGTGGTGGAGCGACAGACTATATATTTTATTAAGATTTAGATAATAATCATGCATGAGTGCTGAAAAAAAAGTAAAACGTAAAGCAGGTAGACCCAAAAAAAATAAGGATTTGAACACCAATATTATACTACGTACAGCCTTAAAAAGCTTTGCTAGAGAAGGATATGGTGGCGTTAAAATTAAGGCTATTGCTCAAGAGACGGGTGTTGCTGATTCCTTATTGCATTACTATTTTAAAAGTAAAGAAGAATTGTGGAAACAAGCGATGCAATTGATTGGAACAGAAATTCAGGGGGAATTAGATACTTTATTTAATTTGATTGATGATTTAGATGGATTGGAAAAATTGCGCTTGTTTAATAAAAAAATCGTACACGTTTCTGCCAAATATCCTGAATTTCAGCAAGTTGTCGTACAAGAGGTGTTTTCAGATAATCCTCGTTCCGAATGGTTAATTGATGAGTTGTTAATCCCTATTTTTGGCATCATGGGAGATATTATCAAAGCCGAACAAAATAAGGGCAGAATTAAAGATATTCCACAAGCTAACTTAACAAGTTTTATTATTGGTTCTATCACCACTTTATTTTCTCGCTCTTTCCAAATGAAAAAAATGCACGGTATTGACCCTTTGGATAAAGAACAAGTAGACTTGCACGTAACCTTTATTAATGATTTGATTTTTAATGGATTGGTTAAGCGGTAATTATCTAAAATTATTGGCAGGGGAGAATGTGCAATTTAAAGGCTTTCCTGTGAGAACTTGGAGTACGGGCAATGAAAAAGAAATTATTACACCGACTTATGTAGTAGCAGCAGAAGATTTGATTAAGAATTGGGTTAATTCTCCTGGGCACTACAAAAACCTAATTAACCCTAGATATAAATTTGTTGGTACGGCTGTTGGTTGGAATCCTGAGACTAGTGCGGTTTTTTCGACACAAGTTTTTGGAGCTTAAGTACTAGGATGAAAATAAGCTAACATTTTTCACCACATAGCCACAATAGTTTTTTCACATAGTACACATAGTTTTACATATTAAGTAGTTGACTTTAGTCTAAAAACTATGTTTGCTATGTGTTTTTCACTATGTGGCTATGTGGTAAAAACGCTAAAAGTTGTTAACTTAAATTCAATTTTATGCTAAAGAATATTTGCTTGTCCTTACTCGTTTTTTGTATTTATTCCTGTGATTCTTCTCCCAAAAAAACACCTCTAATTATTGACCCAATGCTACAACAAAACTTAAAAAAAGAGTGGACGGATTTGATTTCAAAAATGACCGACAATCAAACTTTAATCGAACAATCTTGGTCTCAAATTGAGCAATATTATACAGAAGAACATAGGGCCTATCACAATTTGACGCACATCAATAACATGTTAATCGAAGCGACTAAATTTGACCATAAAATAGCGGATAGGGAAGTGGTGTTATTGGCAATTTGGTTCCATGATATTATCTACGACCCCATGAGTAAAGAAAATGAAAAAGCAAGTGCAGAATTTGCTAAGAATATTTTAAGCCAAACGAATTTAAGCTCAGAACGAATTGAAAAATGCTATGCTTTAATCATGCAAACGGTCAAACATCAACCTGCCGAAGCCGACCATTTGGATGATAAATTATTGGTAGATTTCGATTTGGAAATATTGAGTCGTGATTGGAAAGCTTACAAAGTCTATAGTGGACAAGTTCGGAAAGAGTATTGGATGTATCCTTCCCCATTATTCAAAAACGGTCGAAAAAAAGCAATGGGGAAATTTTTGGAAAGAACGACTATTTATCAAACACCTTTTTATCAAGAAGAAAAAGAAGAGAAAGCTAGGGCAAATATTAAACGAGAGATAGAGGAGTTGCTTTGAATATATATTAACAATCAAGCCATCAAATAAGAAGAAACCAAATAATATTTCAAGCGGCTTGAAAATTATAAGGTGAAATTTTTAAACATACTCTTAGACAAGTTATACGCCACTATTAAAAGTATGCGCATCTATTATAATGAAAATCTGGTAGTTTTTCGACAAATTAAAAAGGGTTATCAAAACTGATAGCCCTTATTTATTATTAGCTGCGGATAAATCTAATTGCTAAGCAAATGAACTAACCACAAACTGCTTATACCAATTGTCCATTCTCTTTAATCAAGTCCCGTCAATTTTCTTTTTACTTTCAATAATTTCCTTACCTCTTTTAATTCCACTAAAAAAGGGTCGAATTCATGGTAATTATCAGAAATTAACTTCAAATGAGTCCATCTCCCAAATTTATCATAGCATTTTTGTATTCTTTTGACCCATACTGACTGCTTTGTAACTACCGCATAAATTTGGTTATCCTTCATATCTTTCACCGCTTCAATAGGATTACAGATAACCATATCTCCTGTTTTTATGGTTGGTGACATACTGTTTCCATTAATATTAAAAGCGACTAAGTCTCCAAGCAAACCAGGAATGTGGAATCGGTCGGTATCTTCTAACAAATCTACACCAACCGTATTACTTGAAAAAGCTGCTACATTGGTAAATAATATGTTAGGGTTAAAATCTATTCCTAATGCCATAGCTAGTCTATCTTCTTTTGGCAATGCTCCATTAAAAGGTTTGCCTTGTCCTTGAAACATATATGCTTCATTCACTTTATAGGCAGAACATAATAGTTTTGCCTGCTCATAAGTGATTTTACGTTTGTCCTGTAGATATAAGTCGATGATATGCCCTTTAGTCCCCAAGTTTTGAGCAAAAACTGTTTTACTCTTTTTTCGGTCGCTTTTGACAATAACGCCCCTATCTACAAGCTCGTCAAAAATGAACTTAAATCGTCCATTTAATGCTTGTCGATTAAGGTGGTGCATATTAAAATACTCTAATGAGGAAGTTTTATTTTTGTGTTTAGGGAAATTTGAAGTGGAGAAAAGACTTATTTTGATTGAGCGATTGTGTGATTGTATTACACCTAAAACGAATAACAATCACACAATCAACCTGAATGCCCTCAGACGGACGAGTCAGCAAAGTGACTCAATCAGACATAGAGATTTCCGTATGGACAAGCTCCATTTATATTGAACTAATTTTTCGAATAACCTTATATAATCTAGTATAAGAATTTACATCTTCAACAAAAGGGTCATATTCTAAATAATTAGCTGAAATCAATTTCAACTTTGTAATTCTATCTTTCTGGTCACGAATTAATTTCACATATTTAATCCAAAGTGTCCCATTGCTCTTTACGGCGTACATCTCATTTTCTTTCACTTCTTTTAAACTTGAAATTTCTCGGCAAATCACTAAATCACCATCTTGAATGACGGGTTCCATCGAATCTCCATCAATTGGAAAAGCAACTAATCCACCACCTGCAACTCCTGGAATGGCAAAATATTCGTTATCCTCGCTGGCAAAACTTCCTGCTTCGACGGCTGTACCAGCAAAAGCACTTACGGAAGTATATAGAATATTTCCAATGCTCTTATTCGTTTCCATATCTGCATTGCTCTTTGGCAAGTCAAAGCCAAAAGGAGTTCCAACTCCATCTAGCAGATAATTTTCATTCACGCCATAAACTTTACATAAAGTTTTGGCATGTCGATAATCAATTACTCTTTTGTCATCTGTATTTAAAAATGCTCTTACAATATGACCATAAGCTCGATTACCTAAAATTTTATTGGCAAAATCCCCCATTCCTTTACCTCCTCGGTCATTTAGAACGATGTCACCTCGTTCTTCTAATAATTTGAATACGTTGATAAAACGATTGTTGAGTTGTATTCTATCTTCTCTAATCATTTGTTTATTCTTTTTTTAAAAAAAACCTTTCAAATCAATTATAATTATGTTTTCTAGTTAATTGAATTTAAAGAGGAAATTGAAATATTGTCGCAATATAACACAAATAATTTAACTAAACAAATGATTTTAATTTTTTTGTTTGTAGACATAAATAATTTTAATAACTATTTTTTTTACCGTACTGCTACTATTTGTTTTTTGTTGGAATGATTATGAATGTGTACATTTCTACAAGATGTCTCAATTTGTCCCAAATTCTTTCCTTCTGGAAGACTAATTTTGTATTGTAACTTTTTGCTATTTAAATGACCTATAATCTGTTCCTAGTCAGATTGATTAAACTCACTTATTAATAATTAGAAGCGACTATTCTAGGAAGTTCTAAAACTCCTTTAATATCTTTCAATAACAATTGGAAGACCTAAATAACTATGTCTATTAGTGGCTAAAATAATAATGTTATAAATACAAAACATATCAATAATGAGACAAATACTATTCTATACTTGCTTATTGTTCGGCACTTTTTTGTTTGGGCAAAACGACGAGGACACCTATATTGAAA
>CAYMSC010000137.1:8985-12785 GCA_964392805.1 uncultured Saprospiraceae bacterium | reverse complement strand
TATTATTTCCATGTTGCCAATTATAATCATAAGGAGCTTTGCCAGAGAGTGGATTTAAGGTAATGCGCCCATTTAACTCCCCATAGCAATTGACGGGTTGAATACTTGCAGAAAATTCAGGTGTTTCCGTTACCTCAATCGTTGTGTTAGCAGTATCCGAACAAACAGCATTTTGTTGAATAGCTATAATGGAGTATGTACCTGCTTGGGCATAATTATGGGTTGTAGTTGCGGCAAAAGCACCTGTTTCATCCCCAAAATCCCAAGATACAGTTGTGGTGTTATCAGTTGAAGGGCTAATAAAATTAAGGTCTTGACCTACACAAGCAGTTGTTTGACTAAGTTGAATAGTTGCTAAAGGATTGTTTAAAATAGTAATTTCTTTGGATAGGGTAGCACGACATAATCCATCTTTAATCGCTGTTAAGTTGACTGTATAATTGCCTGCTTGTTCAAAAATAGTAGTGGGCATCGTTAAATCAGAAGCATCGCCATTTCCAAAATCCCATTGATAACTATTCGCATTCGTAGACAAATTAGCAAAGTTAATAGGAAGAGAATCACAAGTAGCTAGCGTAGCAATTTCAAAATTAGGCGCAGGCAAAGAGCGAATCAAAATAGGTTGCCTAAAAGTATCTGTACAACCAAGGGCATTGCTAACGACTTGTTCAATAAGGTAATTTCCTGCCGTATTATAAATATAAGTTGGCGCACATTGTCCCGAAAAATTTCCATCCCCAAAATTATAATTACAAATTGAGGTAGCTAGACCAAAATCATTATTAATTTTTAAGGTATCTCCCACACATAATAAATCATCTTGGGTCGTAAATCCAGCAGTTGGTAAATCGGGAATTATTATTTCTTTACAAACTTCTGCTACACAATCATTAGTCGAGGTAACCATTAGGCAGACTTGATAATTGCCTGCACTATCATATGGATGTGTCATTGTTGAGAGAAAACCAGCTGTACCATCGCCAAAATCCCAATCATATTTTTGTATAGTAGCGTCTTCTGTTACTGCATTAAAATCAATGGCTGCTCGTAAACAACCAAAATCATTACTTTCTATTCTGGTATTTGGTTTTGCTTTGACTTCTATTTGTCTATTTTTGACGCTAATTCCACAACCAAAAGCTTGTAAGTTTGCTTGGTAAATACCTGGTTCTGAGTAAGTATGACAAATAGTGATGGAATCGGTTAATGCACCATCTCCTAAATCAAAAATCACTTGATTGGTATTACTCAAATTGGTAAAACAAACCTGTTCTCCTGCACAAATAATGGTGTCGCTAGTATTAAAAAATGCTTTTACGTCAGTCGGTTGGATAAATACTTTTTTACAAAAAGTATCTCTTGCACAAGCATTTTCTACGACTAAACAAAGTTGTACACTATCAGTGGTTTCCGTAAAATGTTGGAACATTGGTGGCAAAGAGTCTGTACCAATAACAACACCATTTTGTAACCATTGATAAGTTGTTGGGTTGCCTTGGGCATTATTACTGGCTAAAATGGGCGCACCCGAACAATAATTGTTGAACTCGGTGCCAAAAAATGCCCTAGCCCTAGCTTTCACTACGACTTCTTCCGTAAAAACAGATACAGTACAATCATTTTTGACCATTAAATTGACTTCAAAAACGGTGTCTCTATCTATCGCATCAAAAGAAAAAGTAGGCGGATTTGGGACAAAAGCACTATCTCCATTTCCAAAAGTCCACAAATAAATTAAATCACTTCCCGTACTATTATTTGTGACAGCAACCGTTAAAACAGCACAACTAGAAGTATCATAAGCTAAGGAAAAAGCAGCAACGGGCGCTTCTGCAATGGTAATAGCTCGTTCCATTGTTGCGGTGCAGCCATTTTGGGTAATGGTTACTTTAACGGGATAAGTTTGTGCGGAAGCAAAAGTATGACTAGGGCTGGCTTGCGAACTACTATTGCCATCCCCAAATTCCCATTCAATTTGGTCGAAATTAGAAGTTGTTGCGGTGGTCGTAAAATCTAAAGTTAAACCATCACAACTTGCTAATTCAAAATCTACCATTAAAGCAGCAACCGTAATCACTAAGGAATCTACATTAGAACAGGAGGGAATAGCGCTATCCAGTTCGTAATAAATTGTGTGCCTGCCTGCTCCTGCAATTTGCGGGTCAAAAAGTCCATTTGGGTTAATCCCAATTCCAGAAAAAGTACCACCTGCTGGTTGCACGGAGATAGCGGAAGGAGCATCTTCCAAACAAAAATCATTCTTTCCATCGAAAGAAATACCCGCCTTAATAACAGTTATTTCAATGGTATCAAATGCCACACAAGGAGCTAAGCCATAAGCTATCAAATGGGTGCCTGCGTCCAAGTTATTAGGATTTAATTCCCCGTCGAATAGAGTGCCATCAATATACCATTCTGCTTGGTCAGGAGAAGCGGACAATTGTACCATGCCGTCAACGGAACAAATGGTCGTATCGGGTGTACTAATTTGGGCTTGCTGAATAGCCAAAACGGAAAAAGTGTCTATAATGGCGCCTGAAACACAGACATTGGAAGGATTGGTTGCTTTGACAATATGTTGCCCGACAGATAGTGTTATAGGGAAATCATTGGTTAGTACGCCATCTATTTCATAAGTGACTCCTTCTTCTATTGGATTGGGTGTATATTCCAAGGAGGAACAGCCGTCCATCTGAGGCGTTAGCGTAAAAGCACTCGCATCAATTACCTCAAAAACGAGGGTATCAATGTCTTTTTTATTACAAGCATTATTGACTTCTAATCCTACTTGAAAAATACCAGGTCTAGTAAATAATAAGCCAATATCAGGGATGTTAGGCGTATTGTCATTTTGGTCATCATCTCTAATCCAATTAAAATTAGAAGCATTTGCATTTAATACTTTCCATTCATAAGTAGATTCATTATTGGATAAAGAATCTCCATCTAGGTCTATTTGATTACCTAAACAAACAATATATGGGTCATTATTTCCTGCCACAAATCCTGTTAGGACAGTAGCATTGGCAACAGGTACTTCTATCACCGAAAGTGTTTGCGTCGTGGTACTAACATCACATTCATTCCGTAAAGTAACACTAACTTGATATGTGCCTACTCTATCGTAAATATGGCAGCCTTCTAAATCAGATTGCCCGTCACCATAATCAATAGCAACTACTTCATAATTATTGGTAGGGCAGGATTGACTAAGGTCTAAGCAAGTTTCGTCTCCTACACAAATAGTGGAAGGGGTAAGGGTGAAAACCGCACGAGGCGGATTTAAAAAAGTAGGAGAAAAGGCATTATTTAGCGGAATGCCACCTGCGACCAAATGGGTTTTTAATTTGATGGTAAAATCATCATTACTAAAATCACAAGAACTAAAAAATTGACTCAAGTCATATTCATGGGTAATATCAACAATATTTTCCCCAAATTCGATTCTAGCATTTTCGGTGTCATCGTCCCAGTCAATTTCAAAATAATCAATAGCTTCTTCATTAAAGTCATTTAGGTTAATACTCACACAAATATTGGCAATTGAGCTGTTTAGACATTGTACTTGGTCACCTGTGCAAGTACTAATTGTCGGCTCCATTGATTGTTGAGCCAGTAATTGAATGGATACAAAAAAGGATAGAAGAATAGTTATTATGGGTCTCGTGCTACTGTTCATACATGTCTTTTTTGGAGTTAGCTTTTCCTATGATTTCTTATTTGGAGACGACGAAAAAATAAGTTGGACGTTTTCCAAATGGATTATTTTTATATACTTTAGAAAAGTATAGAAAAATCAT
>CAYMSC010000137.1:0-8885 GCA_964392805.1 uncultured Saprospiraceae bacterium | reverse complement strand
CATCAGCTCCTCTTTTGGTCAAATCGTAAATCATACCATTTCTGATAGCTTCTTCGGTTAAATGACCTCGTTGTGAAATATTTTGTACACGCCCTAATGTCATTCGACATACTCCTTCTTTTTTGGCTTTTGCATATCTTTCTTTAGCATCTTTATAATCTGGAACATAATGAACTACTTTTGCTAATTTTTTGGCTATGTTGATTTGATTACTCCAATGTCTATTGCCTTCCAATTTCATAGCTGCGGTATAATGCATTGCCGCTCCTTTTTCAAATAGTTCAGGCAAAAGGCTTTCCTCTTTTTTAATCCTAGCTTGATAATCTTCGATGGTGAAATTTAAGGCTGGACCTTTTTTCATTTTTAATCTATCGGACGGTAATTGACTATATTGAGCTTTAGCGTAAGTCATTTCTTTTAAGCCTGAGATTAAATGTAGTTGGTTGCTAATGGTTTGGTCACCTTTAAAGGTCTTGTCTCGTTTTTCATTAGTTGCTACTAATTGCTCTATCCATTGAATGGCCAAGGGCATTGTTTCCGCCAATAATTTTTGGGATTTTTTTATTTGATTTTTCTTTTCTGCTACTGCCAATGCCTGAATGGCATTATTAGCGGCATAAGCCTTGCTCCCTTTTTTATTATTTTTTTTAGCTTTAGAAAAATAATAAGAGAATTTTTGATTGGCAGCAGGTTTGTTAAACGTTGCCTGTGCATGCAAAATAGTAGGTAAATTAATAGCAAATAGACCTACTAAAAAGAAGGGTACTATCCATTTTATATTGCGTCTTTTTATCATCTTTTTATTTTTTAAAATTACTAAATGCTTTATTCTGAGTATAAAAAACTTGGAGTGTCTTTCAGACCTCCAAGTTTTTTCATAAACCCATCATATCATGTTCAATCAACTATTAATTTCCTATGTAATAAATAAAACTTGCCCCCATTTTAATTCCTGAAAAATCGAATAATCTTTCACTATTGGAATCATCATTATTAATGAAAAAAGAAGTACGGTCGTTAGGTAAAGTTCTAAAAGCTTTAGTAGGTAGTCCTTCTTCATCATCTCCGTTAAATTTAATTCTTTCAGAAAGACTAAATCCTCTAGTATAACCTCCGTATAAAGACAAACCGAATTTTTTACCCAAGCTTAAATTGACATTCATTCGACCGGAAGCACCTACATATAGATTTCGATAAGACACCTGCACCGCATCACTAAAAAATTGAGTATCTCCAATTTCTATAAAAAGGTCATTTTGAAACATTTCTCCTAATTGAATATTAGAGTTACCTGCGACAAAACCCAATTGAGGGGATAGTCTAAACCAACCCTTACCGATTTGCCAGCCATAATTATATTCAAATTCAAATTTGCTAACGCCTTGTGTGCCTAAACCTATATCAAAGAAAATTCCATAAGTTCTATTAGCATCACTATTGTCTCCCATGAACCCTAAGCGTAAGAAGGAAATATCATCATCACTTTCAATAAAGACGTTACTCGAAAATTGGTCCATAGAAGGGCTATCGTCAATGATAAAAGTTTGAATATTTCCTCGACTTAGGTTTAATGGCATTTGCCCACCACCAATCACGAGCCCCAATCTGCTATTGTTGATGACAGGTGTCGTATTATCAGTCACGTCATTATACGCTGGTGAGGTAAAAGAACCTTCCTCTAAATCAGCATCTGGCGCAGTATAAAAACCAGCATTATTATCATTTGTATTGTTATTATCCAAAGAAGTATCTTCTACAGGAATAGTTGTTGGCGCTGAAAAAGCCTCAATTTCTTCTGTACCTGTATTTTCAGGAGCTACAAACTCCGTTACTTCCTCTTGATAATTAGCAGAGGGGGCGGTATTAATACTAACTTCATCTGCATGAATTTCAATAGTCGTTGCTTCGGATTCATCAGATTTTTCATCGAAAGAAGTAGTTGTTAACTCATCGGTAGTTGTATTTTCAAGAGCTACAAACTCCGTTACTTCTTCTTCGTAATTAGCAGTAGGGGCAGTATTAATACTAACCTCATCTGCATGAATTTCAATAGTCGTTGCTTCGGATTCATCAGATTTTTCATCGAAAGAAGTAGTTGTTAACTCATCGGTATCTGTGTTTTCTGGAGCTACAAATTCAGTTACTTCCTCTTGGTAATTAGCAGAGGGGGCTTTATTAATACTAATTTCATTTGTTTGAATTTCAAGAGTAGCTGTTTCGGATGCTACAAATGTTTTCGTAGTAGTTGCTGCTGGTACTATTTCTATGGCCTCAACTTTCTTAGTAATTGTGTTGGTTTGCGCAAGTGGTGATTCTAGTTTATTGTCAGATAATAAAGCATTTAAGTCTTGTTCTAATTGTTTAAAATTAAGACTTTCTTTTTCTAATCGCTTTAATTCGTGGAACCCTTTATTTTCCCAATTAAGGGTTAATTCCGCTTCTGATAATTGCCCATTGGCTTTATAGTCGTAGACTAATTTTTGGGAAGCATAGTTTTGTTCCCAAACGGTACGGCCATACCTATCTTTGACAACAGCAGTATAAGTTGGGGTTAAATAAGTGATTACATTATAATAATTAGTGCCATTCTTAGTTGGTTTATTGATAACACTTTCTAAGCCCAATCCTTCTTCCATTGTAAGTTGAACAATTAAATCCCCTCTTTCAGGTAATCGTAAATAACTGGTCAATTTTATCCAAACATCTCTATCCGTGAAAGTATTCCCGTAATCGGTTTCAAAAGCAGCCATCCGAAGATGATAAGTTTTGATACGTTTATTTTTTTTTAGCGAACTGCTTTGAGCAGTAAGGAAAGTGCTAAAACCTAATAAGCAAAGCACTAAAGGAAGTTTTTTTATAAATCTCATAATATGATATGGTTTGTTAATGTGTAGTAGTTGGGTAAATAATTAAAATCTATAGGAAGCGCCAACTTTTAATAAGCCTGCTTCTGTTCTGCCAATTTCTGCAAAAGCACCAAATTGCTTAAAATAATAAGTAGCACCAATAGATATTCCACTATACAAACCGTCTGAACCCGTAAGGTCAGGTGGAATGGTAATTAGGTCTCCGATAGATAAAAAAGCGTAACCTAATTGTAAACTAGCATAAACCTCAACTGGTAAATTCCATTCTTTTAAATCTCGCATCATTTTACTAATGCTTAGACCATATCGTGCAGCAAGAATAACTTCTGATGCCTCTACACTATTATTAAAATCTCCAAAAAAAGAATAATCATAACTTGCATGCCCGATGTAAAAGCCAGTAGTAAACCAATCTACTCCAAACATATCCTCAGAATGGCGGTCAAAAGCCAAACTGATAGCAGGTCCAGTGGCTTTAAAATCACTATTAGTCGCTAGTCGCCCCGTACCTATTCCAATAGAAACGGATTTACTGTAAAATCTTTCTGTGTCAACTTCTGTAGTAATACCCAAGTTGTTATAGGCAGATTGGGTGGTCCATTCGTTTACGTCTTGTAGAGCTAAAGCAGTAATACCAAGGCTGATATTGCTATAATTTCCAATAGTAGATGTCGCTGTTTTTGTGGATAAATTTGATAATTGCGCCCAAGTTAAATGGGTACAAAAAAGTAAACAACAGCATAAAAGCGTTCTTTGATTCATCTTAAAAAAATTTAGAGTTAAAAAATTAATTGACCAGGTTTATTGCCGACCACTGAAGGGGCAAAAACTTGTATTTAAAATGTTATATAAATAGAAAGAACAAAGAAAAGCTGCTTTTAAAGCTTGTGTTCTCTCATAGTTTTGTTTTATAAGTAGTAGATGTGTATTTTGCTAGGTTACCGGGCTAAGGCAAAGGGTAAAAAACTATTCTGTAAATTCAATAATATGCCCAGAGACTGTTATTTTAATTACTCGCACAAAAGGAAAAGTAGACCGATTGATTTCAACCGTCTCATTAATGATAGCTCTAGGTTTTCCGATAATATCAGCTTTTGACAACATGATAGCTTTTGCTTCGGCAATCATGGCGTTTTTAGAACCGCCGAGTCCTAAAACAGAAGTTCCTTTTACTTCGCCTTGTACGCTTTGAATAACAGTGAAATTATCTTGTGATAATACCACTCCTGTAGTGTGATTGTTTAGATTGCTTGTTAAGCCTCGATGGACAGAGCAATTTGAAAAAAGAAAGATAGTCATAAATAATAAAAAGAGGTATCTCATAATACATTTAAGCTTTTGGATAGTACCACGATTATTATGCGAATTTTGGAAGTTCTTGCATTGGATAATTACAGCACTATCATTTTAATAATTTTTAAATATTAGTAAACTCCACTGCCTACTAATTTAATTAAAAGTTCATCTGTGCGTGTCTTCACAGAAGGTGTAGTTTTTTTCTTTGTAATAACAGTTGATTGTTTTTGTTCATTTGGTTTGGGAGAATTGGAATCAGCCTTTTTAGATGTAGTTTTTTTCTTTGCAATAACAGTCAGCTGTTTTTGTTCATTTGGCTTGGGAGTTTTAGAATCTGTCTTTTTAGTAGAGGTTAAGCCGTCAAAAAAGGTCATCACATCTGCCCTCATTTTCGCCAAGTCAATAGATTTGAGTTCGAGTTCTTTCCATACTTTTTCACGCATTGTTCGCCATACTTGATAGGCAGCATCCGAATTGGCAAATTTTTGAGATTTCCCCCAATCACTATTTTCTCTGATACCACCATAGTTATTCTCAAAAAGAAGATTCCCTTTGAGGTCCGTAATTTTCAAGGTGTAAGCAGGTGAATCATAATAGACTTTCTGGTAAAACGTTTTGTCAACATCCTTTCGGGTAATTAACTGTTGGGTGATTAATCCTTTTGTAAATTCAATATTCAATTGATAACGACCATTTGATGCTACGTTTTGATAGCCCGGAATATTAAATTCGGGGATTGGTTCAATCAGTACATTCTCAATAGAAGTGGTTAGTTTTCTGACTGAAACGGTATAAGTTTTAGCTGAATTTTGTGCAGAAAGGCTTACTACAAGGCATAGCAAGCACCATAAGTGTATGAGTTTTTTCATAGTATTATTTTATCTAAAATAATAACAATAGGGGTTTTACAAATTTCTTAAAGGGGGAAGTAGTCTATCCATTTTCTCCGTTACTAATTTTACAAAGATTAATTTTTGTAGGATAGCATAATAAGAATTCATAAATATACTTGCATTTGAATTTATATTCCCCCCCCATTCCTAGGTGGTGAACACATTTAAATTACTTCCATTAATGCTAAATGATAAGCAACTTCTTTTGTACGTGTAAAATGATGAGGGTCAAAGACCCTATTGGCTATTTTTAGAATTTCTTTATTATATCCCTCCACGGTATTTTCTTGAATGTCCATCTTTTGCGCAATTAGCTTATTTGAAGCAGTAGGGTGCTTTGCTAAAAGTGCTAATAACTCGTAATAGCGAGGCCTAAACGGTAAATATATTTTTCGATGATACGGTGAATTTTCTCTAGTAATTCTTTGTAATAAAGTGCGACTCTGTTCTTGTTTGATCGCTTCTATAAAAAAGGTATCTGTTTGACTAGACATAAAATGCGTCTTAGAAGCTTGCCCACGATAAGGTTCAATAATGCGATAAATATCTAATTTTTGTACAATTCTTTGGGTAGCGTCCACCCGAAAAGGCATGGACATTTGTTTGATTTGATAGTAGCGGCCATCTTTCATTTTAAGTGGAAAGAATAGCGTAAAAAACATGCTGCCATCTGGTTTTATAAAGGATTTAAATTTATTTAAACTTTCGTAAATGGCTAAATTATTGGCTAAGTATAATAATTGGTATTGCGGATGAATTAATTGAAAGAGTACTACTTTTTTAATCGTCTCCTCCTGAATATTTATCCATTTGATTAACCCTTCCGAATAGAGTATTTTTCCTTGTTGTATATCGCAAACCATAGAAAAAGTATCTAATTGATTGGCGTAATTTTCTAATTTATTCAAAGCGATTTCTTTGGGAGGAAATACAGCTTGCCCAGTATCTTTGGACAAAGATTTGACCTCGCTTAAATACCTTTCAAATACTTGATGTTGGTTGTGTTGTGTCATTTTCTCGACTGCCTTTTTTATTATGCTTATGAATGATTCTGACTATAAATTTTGACTTCTCTTTTTTTATACTTAATTTAGTTTTCTCATTACTCCTATAATTTGGGAGATATAGCATCTAATTGGGGTAAAGTTAAGACCCATTCCGATGCTTTTCTTAACATTTGAAATTAAAAGCCCCTTTTTTTATTTTAAAATTTTAAATATTCATTTAATATAAATAACTAATAAACAGTGTTTTTTATATTTTAAATAATATAATAAACAATTAAAAAGCCCCTAAATGTTAGGTAGAAAATTTTATACTTTACTAGAGAAATTATCTAAGAAAGAGCAAAACGACTTTAAAAAATATTTTGATTGTACCTATTTTACTTCTAAAACAGAACGAAAGTTAATGGCCGCCATTTTAGCCTATCATCCCCATTATTTGCAAGCAGAGATAGATTCAAAAATACTCTATGCGCAAGTTTTTCCAGCAGCTGATTTTAACTATAAAAAACTCAAAGATTTATTTGCGGATTTAGCGCATCAAGTGGAATTATTTACCGCTATAAATCATATAAAAAAAGATCGTTTCCAACAGAAAAAATTATTGGCAATAGCTTATCATCAAAAGGCTGACTTTCTTAATTTTTCAAAGGCTTCTAATGCTGCTTTGAAAGCTTTAAATAAACAATCAGAATTGTATGCTACTTATGAGCGATTAACCATAATGAACTATCAACATTATTTTTTGCATGAGGAAAAAGATAGCTTTAGTAATTCTACTTTAAGGGATAATAATGATTTATTAAATGAATCTTTTGTACTTAATAAACTCCGCTTTTATAGTGAATCTCTTGCTGGAAAAAATGTGTATTTAAATCAAAACATTGACACATTGCCGTTTTATGAAATAGTCATGAAGTTAGCAAAGCGCATGCGCTTAACTAACGAATTAATTAATTTATATTTTCAGTCAATTATACTTTTTAAAAAAAATGATAAAGCACAGTTTCTAAAAGTAAATACTGCCTTTCTTTTTCTTCAACCCTCTTTAACTCCATCAGAATCAGCTATTATTTTTGCTATTCTTATCAATTTCACAATAGCTCGTTTTCAGGAACGAGATGATAGCTATTTAGCATATCAATTTGACTTGTATAAATTGGGGATAGCACAACAATTTTTTACGACCTCCAATGTTTTTAGTACTTCTGCATTTCTCAATATTGTAGCTACAGGTCTAGTCTTAAAAAAAGCTAATTTTATTAAAGATTTTATAAAGCAAACAATATCACTTTTACCAATAAATAAACGCGGAGAATCCGAACAACTAGCTTGGGCGTATTACCATTTTTATAAGAAGGATTATGATAAAGTTGGTAAAATAGTTGCCGTCTTAGAAAGTGCTTCAGTAATAATTGCTTTACGAGCTCATTTTCTAGGTCTTAGAACTCACTTTGAATATTATTTAGAAGATTTAAAATTCCTAGCAACTCAAACCGCTCCTTTTCTTTCTACTTGTGCAAAATTTGAAAGATACATTAAGAGTCTCAAAGAACTAGCCCCAATCAAAAAGGAAGCCTATCTTAATCACTTAGTATTATTAAAAGAGTTAGCATTTTGTATGCAAAATAAAGGAAATCAAAGAACGATGCTTCAACAAATCTTACAAAAAATTAGAGTAACAAACGTTTTAATAGGTTGGCAATATCTTGGAGATAAAACGAACGAACTATTAAAGCAAGGAATAGGAATCAGTAAGTAAAAATTTATCTACCAACCAATTCCTTCCTTTGTCATCATATCAGTTAAAATAAATCAACGAAGTGCGTTTGCAAGTATATTTACAACTCTATTCGTTCTTTATTTTAGGGATTCCTACTTACTAAAAGTCCATAATATCTGTTGTTATGATATTAACAACGTCTAAAAATTTAGGCCCTGCGTTATTACTATCAAAGATATTTGCCAATGAATTTGAAATTGGATTTATAATGCTAGAATTTTGAAAATTATTCATTATTTAAATTTTTAAAAAAGTCAAAAAATTACCAGGACTGACAGGTACCATTTACCTGTAGTCTGCTAGTGTTATTATTGGCGTAAGCTGATCAGGCTTACTGGATTTGCCAGCTAAAACAATTTTGTGTAATCAATTCTTAATCAGTCGATTATGAACAAGACTAGTCCCGACTAAGAAAGGGTTATACTTTCCTGTTTAGGCATTACTGGCAGCCATTTAAAAATGGTTTTCTTATTAAAATGTGATGTTTTATTTTATACTACAAATGAATAGTATCTCAGATAATTACCTTCTTGTTTATTGTCTAATAGTATGGTTAAAATTTGAAATATCTAATTATAAATTTTTTATAGCGTGTCCACGAATAAGGAGATAGTTATCCATGACTAAATTCGGTTATACTAAATATTTTTTAGCAACAAATTAGTATTAGCTACGGATGACGAGCTAAACAATAACAAATTGCCTATTTCCTATTTCAGCGCATAGCTACACCCTATTCTGTCTAGGCAGAACTCCTTCTTTTTTAATAATTATCGAAGTATTTATTCAGTTATCAGTCACTAAAATAGCTACTATACAGGTGGCTCTTTATTAATTTTTTCATTACCGTACACTTTTTACTGAATCACGCACTTGGCAGCCCATCCCTTCGGGTTCAGAAGTTGGCACTTCTTCATGCTACGTGCGGTTAAAGGGGCTTTTGGGGTGAGCAAATCTTGATTTTTTATTGAAAAATCAAGATTTGCTCACCCCAATCCCCTTGTTTTAGCCGTCGAAAGCGACGTTTTAAAAAGTGTACGGT